>NZ_VOZD01000021.1:0-64616 GCF_013419915.1 Acinetobacter sp. YH12043 | reverse complement strand
AAGAGTACTTTGATTATCATCTTAAAGAAACTGAATGGCGTTGGATGAGGGAACCTAATGAGTTAGCAACTGAGCTGTGGAACCTCATTAGGTAAAATTAAGTGTAAATCTGCTAGTCTAGAGCCATGAATATTATGCTCAATCCTATTTTGGATCAGTTGGAGAGTCTCTGCTTGAATTTGTCCAGGTAATAGGTCATGAGCGATATTGCTGAACCGGATTGCAACCTTACAAATCGAGCCAATAATTTCATCGACTTCTTGGACACAAAGTTCCGCTTCCTGAGTACCAAGTTTCACAAGAGCTTGTCGAGGAATATCCAGTGCCTCACCCATGATATCCATTTGATGTGCAGGAAAGTTCTAAACCTTTACTGATCGCTTCTGCACTGTATTCAAAGGCGATTAATGGCCGACCTGTGATTGCGGTTGAGGAGACCAATGTACCCCAAAGCCAATATTCACCCCATCCATTGTAGTAAACATTAAGTTTTTGAGCATGGATTTATTTCCTTTTGATACGTTGGCGAGCACTACTGTTCTGAAATGACAGCTTTGTCCGTTATAATTGTATAAACATTTTTGGTTTCTGGTAATTATGTCCTCATTGATCAATTTTCTATCTCGCTTTAGTACTGCAACTCTTCAGCGCAGTCTGAGCTATGCTAAACACATTGATAGGGAAACGATTGAGTTCTTTGAGGAAAAAGACGGGGTTACGATGTATGCCCAAATTGAAGGAACAGATTATTACGATACCGCAATTACCTATAATCCCCAAAAAGACCGTTTAATCGATGACGACTGCACTTGTCCGGTTGGATATAACTGTAAACATGCTGCTGCTTTAGCGCGGTTATTCTTTCAGGAATATCGCCAAGAATTTCAGCAGCGTTATGCTGACTCTCAATCCCCGCAGGGAATCACAAAACGCCAACGGGGGGATGATCAGGCGCAGCGCTGGTTGAATGATTTTAAACGGTATTTACAACAGACTGAACCAGAGCAATCTGTCAAAACAAACAATTATTTAATTTACCTGCTAGATCAGTCTGTCAGCTTAAAGAAATTGACAGTTGATGTTCAGAAGGCCAGACGCAATAAAAACGGCTCAATTGCGGGGGAAAGTTATTATACCCAATATGAAAATATCACCAGAAAGCATCTGACTTTACCTGAACAAAAACGACAATTATTTAACCAGATTTATTATTATGCCAAAATAAACAGTGACGAACGTTTTTATCAAAGCAATCTTGATATCTCCGGAATTTTATTGGAGCATTTCAAATCTTTTATTCAAAGTGGCGATGTGTACTGGCAAAAAAAGAGCCATACTGCACTTCAATGGTCAGAACAAGGCTATCACATCGAACTGATCTGGCAACAAGGTGTAAACAAACAGACAGAGCATTTAAATATTGAATTGGTCAATGGTGATATTCGACTCGATTTAAAATCAAATCCACATATCCAAATTCTCGCTAGCCAGCCACCGTGTTATGTGGATATTCAACAGAACACGGTGGGCCAGTTATATGGTGAATATACGGCAAATCTTCTGTACCATTTTTTACAGATGCCTGATCTTCCATCTATGCTCTTGCCAGAGTTTGAGAAACTGACTCATCAATATTCAGACGTGAAAAATCTGCCTCAGCCCGAGTCTATTCAGCATATTGATGTCCTTGAGGGTAGTCCCCAGCCAATTTTACGCTTCGGTGTTTTAGATAAATTTGATTGGAAATGGGAAGAGTCTGTTTGTGCTGAAATTGAATTCTCCTATGCAGGCGGGCGAATTAAAGCAGGTACATCAGGTGACAGTTTCATTGGTGAGCAGCATGACAAAATGGTGCGACAGCTTCGGGACTTAGTTCAGGAACAACAGTCAATCCAGCGTTTACAGCTATTGGTCGAATCACTGAAGTGGGTGAAAGATCTTAGTTATGACCAGCAATTAAAACTGGATAAACAACGTCTCGATTCTATGGTTTTTGCTTTCTATGGAGACTGGATCAAACAGCTGATGCCCATCAATCAAATTGAGTTGATGGGCTGGCAGATAGAGCATCTGGAAAACAGCCCCTTTAACCTGCAATATGTTGAAAATTTAAATATTTCTATCACTGAATCTGAAGGCCAGCAGGACTGGTTCAATATCGGGGCGACGGTTCAAGACAGTGCAGGCAATTCTTATAATTTACTTGATGCGCTCGTAGCTTTGGTGCGAGTAAATCCTGATTTACTTGATCCGCGGACTTTTATTCATCTGCATGATAGTCAAATTTTCACCGTGAAAACTGCAGCGGATCAACCCGATTTGGCTTTATCCGCAAAGGACATTAAGCCGGTATTATTGCATCTGCAGAGCATTTTACAGCAAGAAGAGCGCAGTATTGATCGCTATGATGCGAGTCAATTATTAGAATTGCAGCATAATCTTGGGATGACATGGCAGGTCAGTGATCGCCTGCAGAAATTTGTACATAAATTCAAACAAGGCTATCAGCAACAACTGCCAACACCACAAGGTTTTCAGGGGGAGTTGCGTCTATACCAGCAGCAGGGCTTAGGCTGGTTACAGTTTTTAAGGGAAACCCAGCATGGCGGGATTCTGGCAGATGATATGGGCTTGGGGAAAACAGCACAAACTTTAGCCCATCTACTCATGGAAAAGCAGGCTGGATATTTGCAGGATAGTCCCGCCTTAATTGTTGCACCCACATCGCTGATGCATAACTGGTTCAAAGAAGCGGAAAAATTTACCCCTGAGCTCAAGGTACTGCTGCTACAAGGCCCCGACCGCCATCAGTATTTTGAGCAGATTTCACACTATGACATTGTGTTAACCACCTACCCGCTCTTGGCGAGAGATGAAGAGCAACTGAAGCAATATGAATATCATCAACTCATTCTGGATGAAGCGC
This sequence comes from Acinetobacter sp. YH12043, assembly GCF_013419915.1. Taxonomy (NCBI): domain Bacteria; kingdom Pseudomonadati; phylum Pseudomonadota; class Gammaproteobacteria; order Moraxellales; family Moraxellaceae; genus Acinetobacter; species Acinetobacter sp. YH12043. The sequence goes on along the minus strand of NZ_VOZD01000021.1, from coordinate 61,690 downwards.
AGAATATTAAAAATCCGCGTGCCAAAGCTGCACAGGTAGTACGGCAATTAACAGCGCGACATCGTCTATGTCTAACTGGTACACCTATGGAAAATCATTTGGGTGAGCTGTGGGCACTATTTTATTTTCTAATGCCAGGATTTTTATATTCACAAGAAATCTTTAATAAAAAGTACCGCTATCCTATTGAAAAACGCGGTGATCAGCAGTTAAGACAAAAGTTGGTCAACCGGATTAAGCCCTTCATTTTACGTCGCTTGAAAACTGACGTAGCCAAAGAGTTGCCAGAAAAAACCACGATTGAAGTCAATATTGACATGAATGAGCAGCAATCCAAGCTATATGAGGCTGTTCGTGCCACGATGCAGGCAAGCATTCAGAAAATTGTGGCAGAAAAAGGCTTTAAACGTAGTCAAATTCAAATTTTAGATGCCTTACTGAAGCTACGTCAGGTGTGCTGCCATCCTAGCTTACTGAAACTGGATTCAGTTAAAACCGGGCAGGCGCATTCTGCCAAACTTGAACAGTTGATGGATATGGTTGTTCCAATGGTGGAAGAGGGGCGAAAAATTCTTATCTTCTCTCAGTTTACTTCAATGTTGGAACTGATTGAACAACAACTCCATCACGCAGAAATTGGCTATGTGAAGCTGACTGGAAAGACCAAAAAGCGAGATGAGGTCATTACAGCGTTTCAGTCTGGACAAGTGCCGGTATTTTTAATCAGTCTAAAAGCAGGAGGGGTCGGTCTGAATCTAACTACCGCAGATACGGTCATTCACTATGATCCATGGTGGAACCCTGCTGCTGAAGATCAAGCTTCAGATCGTGCATGGCGGATTGGACAGGACAAGCCGGTATTTGTCTATAAGCTGATTACTAATAAAAGCATAGAAGAAAAAATTCTTGCCTTACAGCAAAATAAAGCAGAACTGGCACACTCTATTCTAAGTACAGATCATGAAGGCGAAGCGAAACTGACGGAAAATGACGTGATGAACTTGTTTGAGAAATTTTAGCTTGGTTACAGGTTTCCTCTAATCATCTGTAAGTATCTGAAAGTCTGGATGCAATTTTTTCCAATGTTCTCTTAATTTTTCTTTATGAACAGAAATCATAGGTAAGTCTAGTAATAGCGCTGGCCATACTGACCGTGCTTTATCGATGATCTCACGAAGTTGTTTTTCTATAACACGCCATGGAACACCGACTTTTTCCGCCCATTGTTTAAAGTGTTTCATCTCAGCTAAATACCAATCTTTATTTTTGGCAAGATTCAATGCGAAATGACGCTCATTTTCAATATATACACTTGTCATCAATATATCGTATGCAGGGGATAATCTTGGCGTTGTTTTATCGTGATAAATCATACTCCAGTTCTTTAAGTGTGCATCTCCATTGGCGAGCAAAATGTTGACAAGTAAGCGGCTGGCAAATTGCTGAATATCAAGAATTTTGTTATCTGAAAATTGATAAATGATCTTTCCTATCTGCTCATAATTTGTGGTGCTGTATTTCTGCTGTGGATATGCACCGAAGATCTGAGCAAAGTCTTCGATGTGAATAAGCTCTGTAGTATCAGCAGTACTCTGTCTATCAAATCTTTTTATTGCAAAAGCATATTGCTCTTGGGGTAAATTTAATGGTGGAAGGTTTTGTAAGAGTGCCATATCCACCAAGCGAATCTCAGGGACATCTATTCCGACCATTTTGGCAAGGCTCATCATAGAATATTCATTTAGCGGAACAAAGGCATGTCTGGAAGAAGGAGTTTTGACAATCCAGTCCCCGAGTAGAGTCGTTTCCGTTGCCTGTGCTAATGTAAAACGCCCATCTTTGGCTTTCATGGAAAACTTCATTTGGACGCCGGCCAAGGAAAACTTATTATTTGTCCGAATCTCTTGTTTTAATATCTGATCTGGATTCGAGATCTGAAGCTTAAATTTTATTCCATCTGGGATTTCTTCTGGATCTAATGGAGTCGCAATGAGTGCTCCAGGTAAATCATGACCTAAAGCTGCCAATAACTGAAATTCATTGTCTATATGTACTTTGAGGCTTTGTGCAATCAGTTCGCGTAATGCACCTTCTGGTAGCAAGTTTGATAGCAAGGGATGTAAACGCTGATGTGTAACATAGGTCTTTTCTAAAATCTTATCCACTTGAGGATACAAGGGGGAAGTCAGCAGGCTCAAGGTTGGGCGTTGCTGATCAGAGCGGAAAGAATCTGTAAAAACCAGAATATTTTTTCCGCTCTGAAATCCTGCCAAGTATCCAACGACAGCGTGATGTAATGTTAATTTCAGGACGGCAACAGTATTCATGGTTCCTCTCCTCCGAGAAGACCCTTCCATGGGTTAGTCATTAAGTCATCCTGATCTTCAATAGTGACTTTAATTTCATCATTCAATAATTGTCTAATCAAATGAACCTTATCATCAGGGATGAGCATCAGTTGAGCATTTAATCCTGCCGCTATAATTTCTAAGGTCTCTAATCGAGGGTTGCCCTGACTTTCCAGTTTTTGGTACTGCTGTCTTGAAATGCCTGTACGGGATTGCATATCAACTTGCTTTAAGCCCAATTGGGTTCGTCTTTTTTTGATTTGCTGTAGTAAAGACTTATTTAGTGTAGACATATTTATTGCTTTTTGGTGGTATAAGAAGCATATTAGTTGCTTTTTTATTAAGAAGCAATGACAGAAATTATTAACAGGCTCCGCGGCATCAATATTTAGGATCTAGGCAAGCTGATCTTGTTTAACATAAGCCACTTAGTAGTAGCTAATACTATCTTTTGTTTTGGAGTTTTTTTTATCTTGTATGATTGATACTCTGGAGCATCATCTACACGGTTTTTTGTTCACAGTTTTGAAAGAGCACTTTTGTAAACTTACTTTTTTAAGTATAAAAATTTCTTATGAAGTAAAATATTGAATAAAACAACAATAAAAAAGCCCCAGTCATTCAACTGAGGCTTTTAGAATCTGGAGCGGGAAACGAGACTCGAACTCGCGACCCCAACCTTGGCAAGGTTGTGCTCTACCAACTGAGCTATTCCCGCAGGGTCGATCAATTTTTTACTTTAAAAAATGAACAAAAAAGAATTTGGAGCGGGAAACGAGACTCGAACTCGCGACCCCAACCTTGGCAAGGTTGTGCTCTACCAACTGAGCTATTCCCGCATGCCGTGTATAATACAGCATGCAAAAACAGGGTCAATAACTTTATGAAAAATCTTGTGTCGATTGCATAAAATAAAAGCAATATTCTCTGTGCTTCCAGACAATTAGACAAAATTTATGCAAAATTTAATGAAATCTCGGCACAATCAAATAATTGCAGACATTTCTTGCACCGAAATAGCGGATAGAACAGGGTATACTGGACCCATATCTTGAATCGGAGTCAGGCCATGAGCTTAGAACAACAACTGAAAGACCGTTTGGCACAATTGTCACCTACCTATCTGGAAGTCGTGAATGAATCTTCAGGTCATGGTGGATATTTCCCGGGTAAGGAATCGCATTTTAAGGCGGTGATTGTCAGCGAAGCTTTTACTGGCCTGCGTGCGGTACAACGCCATCAAAAAGTCTATGCTGCGGCAGGTGATTTGCTTTCTAAAGATAAAATTCATGCCTTGGCAATTCATGCTTTCTTGCCTGAAGAGTGGACAGGACAGGACACGTCTAGTCCAGAATGTGCACATGCACCGAAAAACTAAGAGGATTTTATGGATACCCAGCTTTTAGTCAAGATTATTCATATGTCTGCGGCAGGACTGGCCATTGTGGCCATTCTTGCACGTGCTATTACCCTGTTTGTGGATACACAGGGCAATCAGCCGAATCCAAAAGCACGTGTATTTCTGGTCGCTTTGCAGCACCTGGTCATTAGCGTGATTGCCTTAACTGGGATTATTGCCCTGTTTTTAAAGAATTTTGATGTACAGCCTTGGTTTTATGCCAAAATCATTTTATTCCTGGTGCTGATTTCATCCCTGGGCAAGGCGTATAAAAAAGATGATTCAATCCTGCTGGTACAACGCCGTGCTGGCTTATTTATTGCTGTGGTTTCACTTATTGCGATTATGGTATTGGTCATGATCAAGCCGAATTTTGGCTAAATTATTCATCAGTCAATGAACTAAAACATACTGATCATTAGAAAAATAAAGAGGGGTGTTTATGCATACTCGTGTGGTATTTAATCAGAAAGGTGGGGTAGGGAAATCGAGTATTGCAGTCAATCTGGCTGCAATCAGTGCGCATCAGGGGCTTAAAACCCTGTTAATCGATCTTGATCCGCAGGCAAACTCCAGCCAGTATTTACTAGGGGATGATGCAACTTATTCGAGTGACAAGCCGGCGCTAGAACCGAATATTGAAAACTATTTTGAAGATGTATTGGGGAACCAGCAGAGCAAAAGTTTAATTGGTAATGCGATTGGCTCAATTCTCAAGACACGGACTAAAGGGTTGGAAAGTTATCTGCATCAATCACCTTTTAAAAATCTGGATGTCATTCCGGCGAGTCCGAGTTTGGGCACGTTGGCCCATGCACTGGAATCCAAGCATAAGATTTATAAGCTGCGCGATGCCTTGCAACCACTTGCTGAGCATTATGACCGGGTGTATATCGATACTCCGCCGGCATTTAATTTCTTTACGCTTTCAGCACTGATTGCTGCAGACCGTGTTCTGATTCCATTTGACTGTGATGTGTTTTCTAAACGGGCCTTACAAACCTTGATTGAGAATGTCATCGAAACTCAGGATGATCATAATGAGTGTCTGGAAATTGAAGGCATCGTGGTCAACCAGTTTCAGGCTCAGGCAAAACTGCCGCGAGAAGTGGTACAGCAACTGAAAGATGAAGGTCTTCCGGTGCTGAACAGCATGTTGCCGCCCTCGGTGCTGATGAAAGAGTCGCATCAAAAAAATCAGCCATTAATTCACTTGGCAACTGATCATAAATTGACTCAGGCCTATCAATCATTGTTCAATGAGATAGAGCAGCATTAAGATCGAGTTAACTATGAAACTTGTGAAAATAAGCCTGGCGATCAGCATACTTAGCTTGCTGAGTGCCTGTGCAACGACGGTCAAACCGACCTATGTTTCACCGACCCATTATCAGACCCTCAACTGTCAGCAGCTTCAGGGTGAATACAACCGTATTCAGCAGTATCTTGATAATGGTGTTGAGCCGCCTAAACGTACAGGTGTCGGCGTAGGGGTAGGCGTCGGTGGTGGCTGGGGCAGCCGCGGCGGCTGGGGCATTGGTCCGAGTGTATCAGTGAATATGGGGCAGTCTTCCAATACCAAACGCACTGAAACGGCACGTCTAGTGGGTGAACAGGAAGCTATTGTACAAGCTGCAAAATTTAAAGCTTGCCCGATTATTGTCCGTCAAAACACCAATAAATAGCCCTCTAAACATCAAAAAAATGCTGACTTTAGGTCGGCATTTTTTCTATCTTAAAAGTGATTGGTCAAGTGACAGAGTTCACAGTATTTGCCAGAAAAAATGACCGATGCGCATAAAATTTTGAAAGATCTCGTCTTGTGATCAGAACACGAGATTGGTTAAGGTAATCACCTTGTCTGATATGTCTAACCACCATGATTGAAAACTGGCTCTTTGTTTTTGCAACAATAGCAGTGCTGATGATCCCTGGACCTGCCAATGCATTGGTGGCCAGTTCTGCCTATCAGCAGGGAACAGCCAAAACCAGTCTGTATATTCCCGTCATTCTGGTGGGGTATTTATATGCGATCAATGGGTGGGCTCTGCTGGTTCATCTGTTTTCACCAATCTGGCCGAGTTTTCAGGAACTGGTGCATGTGCTGAGTGCAATCGGTGTGGGCTGGATGACCTTCCATTTATTCAAGGCTCGGCAACTGGAACAATATAATCAGAGTCATCCTCAAATCCGTCCCTGGCAGATGTTTAAGGGAACCTTGAAAAATCCCAAAGCAGCGCTTCTGGCAACCGGAATCTTACCGCTCTCTACTTGGGAAAGTCCGAGTAACTTTGTTCTGATCTTTGCCATTTTTACTGGGATTGCCTTGCTGGTTGCATTGTTCTGGATGATCTTTGGACAAGCGATTCTGGCGGGAGAGTCGGCAAAAAGAAAAGCCGACCTGATTTATAAAGGGTCGGCTCTGTTTTTACTGCTTTGTCTGGTGCCCTTGTTGATCAATTGGCTGGAGTAAATGTTCACTCAACTGCTCTAGGCTTTCAGGCAATTTTATTTTTCTTGAGTTTCTGCTGAATAAAGCCAATTACACCTGGCATAACACTTAAAATAATGATGCCAAAAATCAGATGAGTGAAATTATCTTTGACGATTGGCATATTGCCGAATAGATAACCCAGGATCACAAACGAACTGATCCAGAGAAAGCCACCGATCATATTGTAAGTCAGGAAATATTTGTAATTCATACTTCCCGCACCGGCAACAAAAGGTGCAAAGGTACGTGCGAAAGGAATGAAACGGGCAAAAATAATGGTTTTACCGCCGTGTTTAACAAAGAACTGCTGGGTAGCAAGCAAGTGCTTTTTATTGATAAAACGTGATTCGATCTCAAATACACGTGGCCCAATATATTTACCAATATGATAATTCAGGGTATCGCCCAGCACTGCCGCAGTGAACAGTAGTGGAATCAGTACCCAAGGATCCATTGCACCCGTTGAAGCCGCCAGCGCACCTGAAGCAAATAGCAGACTGTCTCCTGGCAGGAACGGCATCACCACCAGTCCCGTTTCAACAAAAATAATCAGGAAAAGAATGCCATAAATCCAGATGCCGTAATTGGTAATGAATTCGAGCAGGTGATCATCAACGTGGAGGATAAAATCAAGCAGTTCCATAGGGAAAAAACAAGCGAAAAGGTGATCAAATCCTAACAGTCTGGGGCATGAAAGTCAGTACCGAACAGGAAAATAATTGCCCGCTCATCCCTGAGGGGTGAATTAAAAATTTATCTTACAAATTGGCGGTGAATTCCTGCGAAAACAGGCTTAGCATGAAAATGTCATTAAAATAAAAATCAAAAGGTGGCTCCCATTTTCAATCCTAAACGCTATCAAATGAAGACAGTGATAGAGATAGATGAAATAAACTTTCAATAGCCACTTAACTGGCCGATCCTAAAATATTCAAATCCAAATAGCGTAAATACGCTGAATTCCGTGGAGAGAAGGGAAAGCTCTCTTGCTGAATCGAAAGCTTAATTCTATTTAAAGAAATAAACCGCTTAATTATTAAGCTGATGGGAATAGTGTGCTTAAGCCTAATAAAAATGCTAGAATACGGCGCTTATCTTTCGTTTGCCTTTCATAGTTGTTTGTCATGACTACCAATACTCAAATTACTGAAGATCGTATCCTGATTCTGGATTTCGGTTCTCAATATAGTCAGCTCATCGCACGTCGTGTCCGTGAAGCTGGTGTATATTCTGAAATGTATGCCTATGACATGTCTGAAGAAGACATTCGCGCATTTAATCCAAACGGTATCATCTTGTCTGGTGGACCTGAAAGTGTTCACCTGGAAGGCAGCCCGCGTGCGCCGCAAGTGGTATTTGAGTTAGGTGTACCTGTACTGGGTATCTGTTATGGCTTGCAAACCATGTGTGAACAGCTTGGCGGTAAAGTTGAGCCAGGTACTGTACATGAGTTCGGTTATGCAGAAGTGGATATCGTGGTACGTGACCAGCTGATTGGTCAGTTGCAAGACCGTGAGAACCAGCTGCATGTCTGGATGAGTCATGGTGACAAGGTTGCACGTATTCCAGAAGGCTTCCAGGTGACTGCAAGCACACCAAGCTGCCCGATTGCCATGGTGTCTGATGAAACCCGCCGTTTCTATGGGATCCAGTTCCACCCTGAAGTGACACATACTTCGAAAGGTGCAGAATTACTGTCTAACTTTGTACACCAGATTTGTGGTTGTCGTGGTCTGTGGACACCAGAACATATTATTGACCTGCGTGTAGAACAGCTTCGTGAACAGATTGGCAATGAAAAAGTATTGTTAGGTCTGTCAGGTGGTGTGGATTCATCAGTTGTAGCTGCGCTTTTGCACAAAGCAATTGGCGATCAGTTGACTTGTGTATTTGTAGACAACGGTCTGCTTCGTTTGAACGAAGGCGATCAAGTGATGCAGATGTTTGCAGACAACATGGGGATCCGCGTGATCCGTGCTGATGCTGAAGATCGTTTCCTTTCTGCATTGGCTGGCGAAGTTGATCCAGAGAAAAAACGTAAAATCATCGGTCGCGAATTTATCGAAGTCTTTGCTGAAGAAGCGCGTAAGCTCGATGGCGTAACCTTCCTTGCACAAGGTACGATTTATCCAGACGTGATTGAATCTGCTGCCAGCAAACAAGGTAAGGCACATGTCATCAAGTCGCACCACAACGTAGGTGGCTTGCCAGAAGATTTGGCATTTGACCTGGTTGAACCATTGCGTGACCTGTTTAAAGATGAAGTACGTAAATTAGGTACGACTCTAGGCTTGCCACACAGCATGATCTACCGTCATCCGTTCCCAGGTCCAGGCCTTGGTGTTCGTATCTTAGGTGAAGTGAAAAAAGAATATGCTGATATTCTTCGCCTTGCTGATGACATCTTCATGCAAGAACTTCGCGCAAGCGGCTGGTACGACAAAACTGCTCAAGCTTTTGCCGTATTCCAACCAGTGAAATCTGTGGGTGTGGTCGGTGATGGCCGTCGTTATGCATGGGTAATTGCACTTCGTGCAGTTGAAACCATCGACTTTATGACAGCGCGTTTTGCACATCTTCCATATGACCTGGTAGACCGTATTTCTACACGTATCATGAACGAAATTGCTGAAGTTTCTCGTGTGGTATATGACGTTTCATCTAAGCCACCAGCAACAATTGAATGGGAGTAATTTTCTAACGAAAATTACTTATCAAAAGAGCGCTTAGGCGCTCTTTTTTTCATTTATACTCAAGAAAAATTAATTCTTAAGCTAAAAAATATATGTCATTACCTACTTATGATCAGTTAATGCTGCCTTTGATGAAATTATTATCAGAAATAGAAGGGCCAATTAAAATTTCAGATGCCGCCAATATCCTAGCTGAGCGTTCTGGCTTACCTGAAGAAGATCTAAATAAGGTACTACCAAGTGGTAAAAATATATTTAAAGATCGAGTTGCTTGGGCAAAGACATACTTAGTCAAAGCAGGTTTAATTCATCAACCAAAACGAGCATATTGTGAAATTAGCGATTTAGGAAGAAAAATTGATTTAAAAAACTTAGAAGCAATAACTAATGAATTTTTAGCACAGTTTGATGGATTTATAGATTTTAAATTTGGAAAGAAAAACGAAGAGGGATTAGAGGTCGAAATTTTAAAAAATTTTGAAAACTCAAATAAATTACAAGAAACACAAACACCTGAAGAAACAATTCAGACTACGACTGAATTATTAAGGTTCAATTTGAAAAGTGATTTACTTCAAATGGTAAAGGAAAAGTCTCCTTCATTTTTTGAGAGACTTGTTGTAGATCTGCTTGTTGCTATGGGCTACGGTGGTTCACATCAAGATGCAGCCCAAGCAATTGGTAAAACCAACGATGGTGGAATTGATGGAGTCATCAGTGAAGACCGATTAGGCTTAGATAAAATTTATATTCAAGCAAAACGTTGGGAAAATACAGTAGGACGTCCTGATATTCAGCAGTTTAAAGGGGCTTTAGCGGATCAGGTTGCCAAGAAAGGCGTATTTATTACTACTTCTAATTTTAGTAAAGAGGCAATTGAATCCGCAAAGAAGTCGGGAATTGTATTAATTGATGGTGATAAGTTAACGTCTTTAATGATTGAATTTGGTTTAGGCGTACAAATAGAACGTAGTTTTCATATCTATAAAATTGATCAAGATCGTTTTGATGAAGATAATTTTTAACTCATAAAAAGAGCGCTTCGGCGCTCTTTTTTTATTATCTTTCAAATGACATTTAAGCCGGTTTAACCTGCCAGTTTTGAAGTTCTCCAAATAAACCTTGGTCAAGTTCAGGATCATAACACTCGACTCGGTTCCGACCATTGGCTTTAGCCTGATACAGGGCAATGTCAGCCTGTTTAATCAGCGCCATTAAATCCGTTTCACTGCTTTCCAGAATGGCCGCACCAATTGAAACGGTAAAATCAAGACGATGCCCATGTTCCAGATTGACCACAATATTCTCGATTTTGTATCTTAAACGCTCGGCAATTTTTAACGCATCATCCAGTGAAGTTTCAGGAAGGCATGCGATAAATTCTTCACCCCCATACCGTGCCAGCACATCATGGCGTTGCATTTCATTGCGTGTGGTCTGCGCAATCATCTGGAGTACCTGATCTCCAACATCATGCCCATAACGGTCATTGATCTGCTTAAAATGATCGACATCAAAGACCAGCAAACTGATTGGAGCAGGCTGTTTAAGATTCTTTCGGATCAGCTGTTGCACCAGATATTTAAAACAGCGTCTATTATTCAGGCCTGTCAGCGAGTCAGTATGGGCGAGATTTTCAAAGGTCTGACGATGATATTCATTCAGGGTATGTTGCAGGAATACCAAACGGGATTTTAGTGTAGAGCTCCAACTGATATATAAACTGAAGGTCAATACCGGCATATAGATCAGGGAAAACAAGAACATCTGATACAGATTAGCTTGGGTATTAAAATACACACCAATATAAATCACCAGTGTAATCAGACCGGAATTAATCAGGCTAGGCCAGAAGCGAATCTGCACACATAGATTGGCCAGGACAATAAATACCAGTGAAGCATATTGATAAATGAGCGTATGCGGACTTTCAGACTGGTTTAGATTAAAAACCAGATTGCACTTGCCCCGATAATCGAGGTCGGCAACAGCAGGTCAAATACAGGCAAATTCCGGTAAAAATGATACATCCAGATGGTTATCAGCACGATCACCAAGGTATAGCCTAGCTTGGTCAGAATGAGCAAATTCATAATGTCATTCAGTACCAGAATATCGGCAAGGGTGTAGGAGGCATATGCCACCTGTGCAAATAGGTTTACCTACAACAAATATTTTAGAGTGAGCTGTTTCTGATGCCTAAAGTAGGCAGGTTTTAAAGACCCAGGAATACGAACAAGAGGATCGTGAAGGGCATCCTGAAGCAGGAGGCGAGCTTCTTCTTCATATTTATCTGGCATATCGCCTTCCCACATTAAATCCAAAGAAATGAATAAGATGAATATTTATATTTGTATGAAAAATATTCTATTCTTTTAGAAATTATTTGAAAAGCATCACAAACAAATTTAGGCCTAATTCTTAAATTCTTGTCTAATAATCTTGATTTTGCTATCAGGTTACAAAGCAGACCAAGACTGTTTCGCTTTATGATGAGCGCCAGACTGCTCCTGTTTATTCAAAGGTTTAAATACATTCCAGGGATTTGGAGAGAGCGGTTTAGTCGGTTGCAGCATATTAGGATGATAGACCCTAATCCGGTTTCTTCCCGCTTTCTTAGCTTCGTAAAGCGCAATATCTGCATGCTTAATCAGATCTTCAAGCTCCTGTTGCGGAGATTCAAGCTCAGCAATACCGATAGAAATCGTGAACTGGATTTTCTGGTCAGAATTGATGTACATCACCTGCTTTTGAATCGAGCAGCGAATCCGTTCTGCAATCATCAGGCAATCCTGTAGCTGGGTATCTTCCAGCAAGGCAATAAATTCTTCTCCACCAAAACGTGCCAGTACATCACTAGAACGCATTTCTTTACGGGTAATTTCAGCAATCAGTTGAAGCACCCGGTCACCCACATCATGGCCATAATTGTCATTGATTCTCTTGAAATAATCGACATCAAACATCAAAAGACAGGTGCTGGCAGGCTTTGGCCATTGATGGATTGAACGTTCCGCCATATCCACAAAATGACGACGATTAAATAACTGCGTCAGATCATCAGTATGAGCAAGATTTTTTAAGGTTTGATAGTTCCATTCATCCAGCAAAGTGCGTAAAAAAGAGCGCCGTATGTTGATGATATTATTCCAGTTGATATAAATACTAAATGCCCAGAGAGGCGTGAAAACAACGGCGAAAATAAAGGCCTGCGATAGACTCATGAGATGGGTTACCCCAATCATGATAAACAGGGCGATAAAAATAGAACAATACAGCGCACCCTTAAACTCGGTCTGTACACAGAGATTGGTAATTAAAACAAAGATCGCAGAGGCATAGATATAAGTTGACACATGCGGGCTACTCGACAGCAGGAGCAGGCTAATCCAGGTCGCTGCAGCCACAGTCGTGCCCACAGGCAAAATCATGTCCAGAACCCGGATATTCTTTTGATGCTTAAACAGGTAATAGCAGCAAAACATGACAGCAATGACCAGTGATACCCGGATCAGGCCAGACAGGAAAAACATGTCAGGAATAATAAAAATATCGGCAAAGAAATACAGCAAAAAGGCGATCTGCGCCATGTAATTAATCTGGCGAAGATTTTGATGACGATGCACATAAAGATAGTTATAAAAGTACTGCTGGAATTGCGCAGGAATAGGTGCAGCGCGATGTACAAGCGCATCTTCAATTAACTGGCGATTTTGCAGATCACATTCGGCCAACTTTAATGATCTATCTGTGGTCGAGTTTTGAAAAGACATATTCGCCGTTGAATATATATTTTCATTCGAGGATGACATGTCCTGATCCAATCTTATTTTTATTGGGTCCTATTATGGACCAAATGAATAAAAAAAAATCTCCCTAGAATCAGGGGGTAGTACGAATTTTAAAAAGAAAACGTAACAAAATTTTTGTTTTGTAAATATGAAGCTATACGGATCACATTTTTATAGATTGCTGATTTTAATCATTTATATCAATAAAAATAGGCGTTTCACGTGAAACATGAGTATGATGAATAAGTTGATTTAAACGAACTGATGTAAGGTGCTTGAATGATTATATGATTCATCACCAAGATCTTGATTACAGGATTTGGAAGACTGAAGCCTTTAAGTATTTGAACTGTTCTGATGAGTAGCACATTTTATACGTATCGAAATATTTCCAAAGATAGATTTTGTGGGTAGACGCGGTACATTGTTCTATGAGGTAGACATCTTATGATGATCAGGGAAAGATGTCTTGATGCAGCATATAGCCAGAATGAACTTGCCGAGGTCAGCTCAACCATGTCGAATAATAATGATATTGAACTGTCAAATTCAGATGATTGTGAAAAGTATATCAATCAGTTCATACAGGAAGTTCCTTTACGGCGTGCAGAAATCGGGCAGGGAACTGTCATTAAACGCGCCTTGCCGAGTCGGCATAAACGCATGATTGGCGCCTGGTGTTTTCTGGATCATGCCGGTCCTACTCAGTTTCCTCAGGGAGATGGTCTGGATATCGGACCGCATCCGCATATTGGCCTGCAAACTTTTACCTGGATGATTGAAGGCACCATGATGCACAGTGACAGTCTGGGTAACCGGCAATTGATCCGGCCGAAACAGGTTAATCTGATGACTTCAGGCTATGGCATTTCGCATACAGAGGTTTCACCGGAAACTGAAACCAAGATGCATGCAGCACAGCTCTGGATCGCCCTGCCTGATGACAAGATCAATATGGCTCCCGCGTTTGATCATTATCCGGAATTACCTGTGATCGAAGAACAAGGCATTCAATGTACGGTCCTGGTCGGGGAATTCCTAAATACACAATCCCCGGTTAAAGTGCATACCGAACTTTTGGGTGTGGATCTGTTTGCTGCTGAAAGTACCCGTGCCCGTTTGAGTTTAGATCCAAGATTTGAATATGGCTTTATGGCCCTTGAGGGTCTGGCAAGTATTAATGGGCATGAACTGACTGAAGATAATATGGTGATTCTTGAGCCGGGATTACAGTATGTAGATGTCGAAATTCATGCGGGTGGGCGAATCTTGCTGATTGGTGGAGAGCCATTTGAAAGCCCTATTTTATTGTGGTGGAATCTGGTTGGTCGTGATGTGGAAGAACTGAAGCTGGCCCGTGAACAGTGGATGATGGGGCACCCGCGTTTTGGCACCATTCCAAGCTATGATGGGCCGCGTATGGAAGCACCAGCATTTCCGGAACATATGCGTGCTTCTCGATAAATCTTTCATATAATTATAAGAACAAAGGATCAGTATGGCCCGTATCGCACTTGCCAAAATACAGAGCTTAACCATACCGTGGCAGGGAGAAATCAGTCATGGTCAGCATCATTATCTGACCGATAAACCGGAATCCTTCGGTGGGCAGGATGCAGGTCCTGCACCTTATGATCTGCTTTTAGGCAGTCTGATCTCTTGCACCATGATTACTTTGCGCATGTATGCCAAACATAAGGACATTGAACTGGGCGACTTTCAGGTTGAAGCAGAATTCTTTGCCAATAAAGAAGGACAGGAATGGATTGAACGACGCTTAAGTTTCGATATTACTCATGATTCGGCTTTGCAGCAGAAAATTCTGGAGATTTGTGCCAAAACCCCGGTGACCAAAACCCTGTTACGTAGTCTGGAGATTCGGACCAGCCTGATTTAAGCTAAAAGAGAGTACGCTATATCCGGTAGGGAAAATGTAAGTAGACTGATAAACTCTTTAGTTAGAGCCAGACTTTTTGCTATGCTCACGCAGTAATAACAATAAAATCATGAGTCTAATATGCGTGTTTTACATCATCTCGAACAATCAAGATCATTTCGAATCATGTGGGCCTTGGAAGAGCTGGAACTTGATTATGAGATCAACTATTACAAACGCCTGCCTAACTATTCTGCTCCGCCTGCTTTGAAACAGGTTCATCCTCTGGGTAAAGCCCCGATTCTGGAAGATCAGAATCTGGTACTGGCTGAGTCTGCCGCCATTCTGGAGTATCTCCAAGAAACCTATGATTCGACCCATCAGTTTCAGCCGATCAGTGCCGAGAACAAGGCGCAATACCGCTACTGGATGCATTATGCAGAAGGGTCTTTGATGCCTTTGCTGGTCATGCAACTGGTGATGACCAAAGTTCCTGAGCAAGTGCCATTTCTGGTTCGTCCCGTGGCTAAAACAATTTGTGAAGGGGTAAAAAAGCAGTTTGTACAAAGCCGTCTAAAAGACCATATCCAGTTTCTGGAAGATCATTTAAGCCAGCATGAATATTTTGCCGGTCGTTTCAGTTTTGCGGATATCCAGATGAGCTTCCCACTTGAAGCCATGCAAAGCCGTACCGGTAAAAGCTATCCGGCGATTCAAGCCTATCTGGAACGGATCTCGCATCGTGCGGCTTATTTCCGGGCCTTATCCAAGGAGCAGGCATTAAAGTCTTAAAGCCTTCGCTAAAAAAGAAAAGGTGCGATTTGCACCTTTTTTATTTCTGAATCAGTCCGGGAAACTGAGTCGTTCTTTAGGAAAAATCACCTTAAAGGTGGATCCCTGATTTTCACGGGAATCAATTTCGAGCTGAGCCTGATGTTGCATCAGTACATGCTTCACAATCGCCAGACCCAGTCCTGTGCCACCAGTACGGCGGCTACGGTCAGAATCTACCCGGTAGAAACGTTCAGTCAAGCGAGGCAAGTGTTTAGGATCAATCCCAATTCCGGTATCTTCTACGACAAAATAGGCCGATTCACCATCATCATGCCAGCCCATGGTGACAGTTCCACCTTTAGGCGTGTACTTGATAGCATTGGTAATCAGGTTACTGAAGGCACTGGCAATTTCCATATCTGATCCGATCAGGTCACAGTGACTGTCAATATCCAGATTTAGGGTATGGCCATAATCCACGTTATAGGCTTGCGCATCATCAAACAGCTGGTTCATCAGATTCGGCATATCAATAATCTGGTTCTTGGCAATATTCTTGTCATTTTCCAGACGGGATAGCAGCAACAGGTCATTCACTAGTGCATTCATGCGACGAGTCTGGGACTGCATCTGGTCAAAGGCGCGTTTCCAGCGCGGGCTAATATCTTCCTGATCGGTAAAGGTTTCGATATAACCGCTGAGCACAGTCAAAGGGGTACGCAGTTCATGCGAAATATTATCGACAAAGTCCTTACGCATCTGTTCCAGATTATGCATGCGGGTCACATCATAGGCGACCAGTAGGCGACTTTCACCACCAAAGCGGGTCATTTTGATTTGTACATAATGATCTTCAAATATCGAAGATTTCATCTTCAGGCCATCAGGTGCATCATCAATATGATGATAGTAATCAATGAAATTTGGCTGACGTAACAAACTCAGGATATTGCGGCCGCGATCTTCCTGACCAATCCCCAGTAACCGTTCTGCCGCCGGGTTCCACCATTCAATCTGCTGGTTTTCATCAATCAGTACCACGGCTTCTTGTAGGGCGACTAGCGAGGATTGTG
The DNA here is from genome assembly GCF_013419915.1 of Acinetobacter sp. YH12043. Taxonomy (NCBI): domain Bacteria; kingdom Pseudomonadati; phylum Pseudomonadota; class Gammaproteobacteria; order Moraxellales; family Moraxellaceae; genus Acinetobacter; species Acinetobacter sp. YH12043. The sequence continues at coordinate 45,242 of NZ_VOZD01000021.1, read as the reverse complement.
CACGGTCAATCAGCTCGACCATCTCCGCCTGAACAACACGTTCCTGACGCTGGGCCCGATAGACATTGAACAGTAAAGCGCCCCAGATCCCGTTAATATTTGGCGGTACATCATAGGGACGGTTCGAGATCCATTCATTGACCAGGTAGAGTGAACGCAACTGTGTGCCAAAGAAGGCAACAAAGGCCAGAACGATACAGATCCAGAAATAGCCGATGCCTAGACCAATACAACTGGCAATGACCAGGAAGAGAAGAAGTAGACGTAAATCTTGCTTGGCAAAATCCCATAGGCTGCTGTAACGGAGTCTTTTGTGCTCGTGTGACAGTTCGGGAACAGGATAGGGCTCATACATAAAACAAGATTTACCTAAAAAACAATTAACCCAGTGCAACATCGGCACGGGTCGAGAAACGGTAACCGGTGCCACGCACAGTTTGTACATAACGGTCAGCGCCATAAGGTTCAAGTACCTTACGCAGGCGACGGATATGCACATCAATGGTCCGGTCTTCAATATAGACGTTGCCACCCCAGACCTGATCCAGCAATTGCGCACGGGTATAAGCACGTTCCGGATGGGTCATGAAAAATGCCAAGAGACGATATTCAGTCGGTCCCATATCCAGAATAGTACTGCCAAAATTCACGCGCTGACTGACTGGGTCTAATACCAGTCCGTTAGCATCAATGGATTTTTCACCGCTGAGGGCATTAGAGCGACGCAAAACAGCTTTAATACGTGAAACCAGCTCACGGGTCGAAAATGGCTTGGTCATATAGTCATCGGCACCGGCATCCAGTCCCTGAACTTTATGATCTTCTTCACCACGCGCGGTCAACATGATGACCGGAATTTCGGACAGGTTTTCATCACGTTTCAGACGACGACAGAGATCCACACCACTCACGCCACCTGGCATCATCCAGTCCAGCAAAATCAATGCTGGACGCTGGTCCACAATCATTTGATGAGCCTGCTTGGCATCTTCTGCCTGTAAACATTGAAAGCCTGCCATATCCAGAGCAGTATGGATCATTTCACGAATCGGCAGTTCATCATCAACAATTAGAATGTAGTCATCTTTCACAGCGCAATACCCTATTTCATGCAAACGGTGGACCGTTTTATATTTATGACAGGCTTATTACAAAGATTAATTATGACAGTATCATTGCAGAATAGGTAGTTCCGGGGCCTTTCGCAAAGATTTGTCACAATTTAAGCTGTTATTTTATAAGAGGGTCTTAATTCAAAATCTTGTAGATCACTGAAAGCTAGATCTACGTAGACCTTATCCTGATTTAAAAATTATCTAACCGGATCCGCCGGTTTCTCTGTACCCAAAGTGTCTAATAAGGCAAAGAACACCAGACTACAGGAAGACAGAATTTCTTCCAAAGACTGCTTAAAGCCGCTCATGACCCAGCGAATCGCAATCTGGGTGACATAACCATTAAGTCCGGTCGAGACCAGGGAAATCTCTCGTTCAGAACGATTAAGGTTCGGCATCATCAGCATGACAAAGGCCTGAATCATACGGTCGAAACGGCCCATGGTTTCATGAATCGTGGCCTGATTATGCAGTTCTTGAACCAGCATCGCATCGATATAAATAATTCGTGCCATACCCGGATTGTCACGTAAGGTCGTCAGCAAGGCAGTCAGACCGGCTTCGATCATTTTCTTTGGATCAGAAGAAGCCTGCATCATGGCTTGCATGACATTCTGCTGTAACTGGTCAATCAGCTTGAGGAAAATAGTCTGGAACAGATGTTCGCTTTTCTTAAAGGATTCATAAAAATAACGTTCAGTCAGTTTGGCTTCGTTACAGATATCCTTCACAGTGACCGAAAAGAAACCATGACGACCATACGCCTCGATTCCGGCCTCAATCAGCTTTTCACGACGTGCCTGCTGACGCTCAGCCATGGAAAGTCCTTTAAACTGGCGTTCCTTACTTTTACTTGCTAGTTTTTGTCCTGAATTTACTGCATCCGTCATAAAGACCATAGACTCATGTGCTTGAGATTTTAAGTATCTTATCAATAAATCCGGCTTTGACCTATGCTGAAATTCAAGCCTGAAAATTGGCCCGTAGAGACATGCTGGAATTATTGACAATATGGATTGTCAAAACTATATTGAAACAGTGTGCTGTATCCCTATGCGACAGAAAAACAGGCTGTCATGGAAGGGCAGTGTTTTAATCAAGGAAATTCAATGAAAAATTTTAATAATAAAGTCGCGGCCATCACAGGTGCAGGTTCAGGTATCGGCCAGCAACTTGCGGTGCTTTTAGCAAAGCAGGGCTGTCATTTAGCTTTAAGCGATGTGAATGAACAGGGTCTGGCTAAAACCGTTGAGCTGTTGAAAGGTACTGATGTTCGTGTCACAACCAAAAAGGTCAATGTGGCTAATCTGGAAGAAATGCACGCTTGGGCCGCTGAGGTCGAGAAAGATCATGGCAGCGTGAATATGATCTTTAACAATGCTGGAGTGGCCCTTGGTTCTACCGTAGAAGGTGCCAGCTATGAAGAGCTGGAATGGATTGTAGGCATTAACTTCTGGGGCGTAGTTTATGGCACTAAAGAGTTTCTGCCTTTAATCAAGAAAACCGGTGATGGTCATGTCATCAATATTTCCAGTCTGTTTGGTTTAACTGCCCAGCCAACCCAGTCTGCTTATAATGCCACTAAATTCGCTGTGCGTGGTTTTACTGAATCCTTGCGTCAGGAACTGGATATGGAAAACTGCGGCGTAAGCGCACTCTGTGTACACCCAGGCGGAATCCGTACCAATATCGCCATTGCAGCGAAAATGAATGACAGTATTCGTAGTCTGGGAATGCACCCGGAAAAATCTGCACAGAATTTCAATAAGCTGCTGCGTTGTCCACCGGAAGAAGCAGCGCGTCAAATTCTGGACGCGGTGCAAAAAGATAAACGCCGTCTGCTGATTGGGAATGATGCTAAAGCCATTGACCTGATGCAGCGAATTCTACCGACGGGTTATCAGAAGGTCATGGCTTTAGCTACCCGCCTCGGCAAGCAGAAGAAAAAGTCAGCTTAAAACGATCTGATCAAAGCCCGCGTAAGCGGGTTTTTTTATGCCTGAAAACTTAAGCAGCTAAAGTATTTTATAAATCAAAAATGGTGCATAAGAATGTCAATAAATTGACAGCGTTAGATAAGCCGATTCGGCATGATGATTTCACAAACCGAAGGTCGACATAATTATAGATAGAGGAAATGATCATGGCTTATGAATATAAACACATCCAGGTACAACCAATTGGTGGCCGTATTGGCGCTGAAATCCAGGGCGTAAAACTGTCAGCGGATTTGGCTGATGAAGTGGTAAATGAAATCAACCAGGCATTATTGCAGCATAAAGCGATCTTCTTTAAAGATCAGCAACATCTAGATGATGTCGCTCAAGAAGCCTTTGCAGCACGTTTAGGCACACCGTTGAATCACCCGACTGTACCGGTAAAAGATGGGTCTGCACATATTCTGGAAATTGATTCACGTGGTGCTCGTGCAGACAGCTGGCATACGGACATCAGCTTTATTGATGCCTATCCAAAAGCTTCTATCCTGCGTAGCGTGGTTGCACCCGCAGTAGGTGGCAATACCGTATGGGCAAATACAACCGCTGCCTACAATGATTTACCTGAAGAACTGAAAACACTGGCGGATAGCTTGCGTGTGATTCACAGCAACAACTTTGACTATGCTGCAAAAGTCAGTGTTCCAAAAGAAGCTTTGGAAAAATATAAAAACTACTTCAATTCAACTGAATATGAAACTGAACATCCATTAGTACGCGTTCATCCTGAAACAGGTGAAAAAACCTTGTTATTGGGCCATTTCTTTAAGAGCTTCGTCGGTTATAGCTCAAGTGAATCACGCCGTTTATTCGACCTGTTCCAAAGTTATGTAGAGAAGCTGGAAAATATTGTCAGCTGGCGCTGGAGTGCAGGTGATGTGGCGATCTGGGATAACCGTGCAACGCAACACCGTGCGATTAATGATTATGGTGACCAGCACCGTGTAGTACGCCGTGTAACTTTAGAGGGTGATGTGCCAGTCGGTGTGGATGGCCGTCCAAGCCGTGAACTGCGTAAAGATGTCAAGCAGGACATTAGCAACTTCCGCTATAACAGCGAAGACGGTATTTATGAAAAAGTTTCATAAGTAATTCTTATTCAATTGGAAACTTTGCATATAAATAGCTAAAGAATCAAGAATAAATGATTCGCCAGTCATTAATGATCCATCTAATATTTAAATAAAATATAGGGTGGATCATTTTATGAAAATTCATACTGCAAAAAATAATGTGGATTATGACATATTAAAAAATATATTTAAAAATATCTCTGAGGATAAGCTGGATTATATTTTAAAATATTCAACGATTCGAAAATATCAAAAAGGCGATTTGATATTAAATAAAGAAAATTGCCATACTGCTTTATATATATTGCTTGATGGGATTATCCAGATTGGATATTTAAGCCCATCAGGTCGTTTTCATGCCTTTAATTATTTCTCGGAAAAGCATCTGATTAACCTGCTTCCTTGCCTCAATACACAAGTGATTGATTATGATTATTATGCTTTTAATCAGGTCAAGGTCCTGCAAATTCCACAGCATATATTTATAGAAGAAATAAATGATAACAATCACTTAAAGCAGGATGCTTTAAATATTCTCAGCCGTCGGATGCAATATCTGATCCAGCAGGTTAAATTCCTGCAAGTCGCTAATTTACATCAAAAAGTATGCAAGGTTTTGCATGACCTTTCGATTCAGTACGGTCGATCTCATCCTCTGGGAACTGAAATTAAACTCAAGATCTCCCAGCATGATTTAGCAGATTTACTCTCTGCTTCACGCCAAACCATTAATAAAGAAATAAAGAATCTGGCCAGTCAAAATATTCTAGATTGGCAATATGAAAATATCGTGATTAAAAACAAAGAATATTTAAATTATCAGATTAACTGGATTTAAAATAATATTTTTGGATTTTATAAAATAATATATCAAAATCTATTTATATTATTTTTCTGCATATTAAAAATCATGCATATTAATTCCAACCAAAACAACAGGAATTAATAATGACAATTCAATCTATTAATGTGCGTAACCAGTTAAAAGGTACTATTCAGGAAATTGTAAAAGGTGATGTGGTTTCTGAAGTCGATGTGGTGACTGCTTCAGGTATTTTCACTTCGGTAATTACGACACGTTCTGTAGAAGAGCTGGATTTGCAGATAGGAAGTCAGGTGATTGTACTGATCAAATCGACTGATGTTTCACTGGCAAAACTGTAGGTGTGTCGATTGTATGAAGCAATATTTTAAACAAGGGGCAACGGTACTGACTCTGCTAAGCGCGAGTATTGGCTTAACGCATGCAGATGCGGAGGTAGGTCAGTTACAACAACAGGTCAGTCAACTCGAGCAGTCATTAAAACAATTAAAAACCCAGTTAGCGCAGATTCAGAATCAGAACGAAGCCGTTACAGAAGCCACTACTGCTGATGAGGCTGAACTATCTGCTGATGCAGAAACTGAATCTGATGATGACCAAAGCTTTGTGACACGTGCCGAGTTGCAAGGTCTGCAAAGCGATCTGGAAAACTATAAATATCAGGTACAACGTGACCGCGATACCAAAACGGCATTATCAACACGTCAACTGCTGATTAATGGAGTCGTGCAGGCCAAAGCTTCTTATATCGATGAAGCACAGCGCACTCCACCTACGGGTACCAATACCGGGATGGCAGTTCAAGACCGCCACTCTTCGTTTGATTTAGGTGCAGTCCAAATTGGTTTTATTGGCAATCTGTACAAAGACTATGAAGAAGGCAAAAACCTGGATTTCAATCTGCGTTTTGGTACTTCTCCACAGACAGGAACCAATAACAGTTATCTGAACTTATTGGATGCGCAACTGACTTATCACGTATTGCCCACCTTAAGTGCCGACACGGGGCGCTTGAGCGTCACTTTAGGTCAGCAACTGTTGCCATTTGGCCAGGAAGTTCAGGCCACTGAAGACCTAAAACCTACCATTAACAATGCCTTGTTCAGTTTGCCGGGCCTAGGTTATGGACTGGCACTGCGTGAAGTCGGCTTGATTGTACGTGGGGATGCCTTACCAACCGTGGACTATGGATATAACTATCGCTCGCCAATGATTAGCTATGCCTTTGGTCTGGTGAATGGTAATGGAGCCAATAAATCGGATGACAATGATGACAAAAACTTTATTGGACGTCTGCGTTATACCTTGCCTGCGGAATATAACTCATGGCTGCGTGAACTGAGTTTTGGTCTGTCCTGGTATCAAGGCAAGAGCAATCTATTTGAAATTGATGGTACCAGCGCGGCCTTTGCTGGTAAGGGCGATGTGCTGCGTAAAGGCTTCGATATTTACTATAACCACCATCCATTCGGGGTGACCTATGAATATGTGCAAGGTGAAGATGACACCTACATTTCACAAACCGCACAGACCTATAAGCGTGAAAGTGAGTCGCATACAGGCACCTTGTTCTGGAACTTTGGTGAGCAGTTTGTCAAAGGATTCCGTAATCAGGGCCGTTATGACGACTGGTGGCCAAAGTCTTACCAAGCCTTCTATCGCTACGACACCATTGATCGTGACAAGAATTTAGCCGATCAAACTGTTGATATTCACAGTCTGGGCCTGAATGCATTCTTTGCGGAAACCACCAAGTTTCAGATCAACCTGAACCATGTCAACAACGACATTACAAACAAGAGCTATAACGAACTGGTCGCACAATTCCAGTACGGATTCTAATTTTATATTTTGAGGAATTTTCACATGTTTAAATGGTCAAAAGTATTATTTGCTGGCCTTCTCTCTACAGCAACACTGGTGCCAGCGATTCAGACCTCTGCCGCAGAGGCGAAACCCAGCGTGATCCGTTTTGCTTCGCCGATGGTCGGTACAGGTAATCGCCCTGTAGGTTATGGTAATTACTATACGACTGCACAGACCTTGGGTTTATTTGAAAAAGAATTCCAGAAAGATGGCATCAAAGTACAATGGAATAACTTTAAAGGAGCGGGTCCTGCGATTAATGAATCTTATGCGAATGGTCTGGTCGATATTACCTGGATTGGTGATTTGCCTGGACTGATTGGCAAAGCCAGTCGTCTGGACACTAAACTGGTCGCCATGGCTGGCTCACAGGATAATACTTATCTGGTGGTAGCACCGGGTTCTCCGGCTAAATCGATTGCTGATTTAAAAGGGAAACGAATAGGCTTCTTTAAAGGAACCAATCTGCATTTATCGATTATTAATGTGGTCAAAAAATACGGATTCAGTGAGAAAGACTTCCGTTTTGTCAACATGGATGGCCCAGTGGCATATTCCGCTTTAGCCAGTGGTGATATTGATGCAATCTGGAGCAGTAGCTATATTTTTCCTGTAGTCGATCGCGGTATTGCCAAGATTATTTATAGTACCAAAAATGAACCTGATCTCTATAAAACCTCAGGCTATGTACTGGTGAATTCCAAGTTTGAGCAAAAATATCCTGAAGTGGTTCAGCGTGTAGTGAATGTTTTGGTCAAACAAGCGGCTTGGGAAAGCAAGCCCGCTAATAAAGATGCCCTGTTTAAACTCTGGGCAAAATCTGGAATATCGTATAGCAACATCAATAAAGCCCATATTGGGGTAGATCTGAAACGTCATAGTGCCCCGATTTTTGATGCCTATAACGTGTCACTCATTAAGCAGAAGCTTAAAGCGGGTCAAGACTTGAAACTGATTCGCGGCAATATTGATGTTGATTCCTGGATTGAGCCGAAGTATGTCAATAATGCTTTAAAAACTTTGAATTTACAGAACTATTGGAAACCTCTGAATGCCAATGGGCAATAACCATCATGCCCTTGAGGAGGTTGAGTGATGTTACAGGAAATCGAGCTTGAAACAGCCAAGATACCGACACAGGACAGTGCTGCATCCAGATTGAACCGAAAAAGTATTCTGAATTTTTTTAAACAGAATCAGGTGTTCATATGGGGAATCGGAGCAATTTTCCCCATCGCGTTGCTCTATCTGTGGCATGTGTCGGTAGAACGGAACTGGGTGAATCCTTTATTGCTTCCTGCACCTGAACTGGTCTGGGTGGCCCTGAAAGATCTGTATCAAACTGGCGAACTGTGGAGCAATTTGAGTGTCAGTCTGAGCCGAATTGGCTATGGGTTCAGTGCCGGCATTGTACTGGCACTGGTCTTAGGTCTGACCATGGGACTATCGCGTCGAGCAGAAGCCTATATCTGGCCCACATTCAAAGCCATTAATCTGGTACCTGTGATTGGCTGGATTCCACTGTTAATTTTACTGGTCGGGATTGATGAAGCCCTCAAGATTATTCTGATTGCTAAAGCCGCGCTGGTACCGATGACCATCAATGTATTTAAAGGCGTGCGCAATATTTCACAGCAATTGACCGAAGTCGCGGAAGTTTATCAGTTGAGCACCTGGTCCAGATTTAAAAATGTGGTTCTGCCGGGTGCTTTTATCAGTTTTATCGGTGGTCTGCGTTTATCTCTGGCAAGTTCATGGGGCGCTCTGGTTGCAGTAGAACTGCTAGCTTCGAGTGAAGGGATCGGCTATGTGATGGTCTATGGCCGTCAGATTTTCCAGCTCGATGTGGTGATGGCAACTGTAGTGGTGATTGGACTGGTGGGATTTGGCTTTGACGTCATTATCCGCCTCATACAAAAACAGTTCCGTGGTTGGGATCAGGCTAGATAGGGAAAATGTCATGAAAAAAATAGATTATCGCGGCTGGGTCATTCCTTCGGTTCTGTGGGTTGCCTGGTTGATCGTGACCGCAAAACAATGGGTTGATCCTGCTTTGCTGGCACCGCCAGCTGCTGTATGGCAAGCCTTTGTAGAAAGCTGGCAGGCAGGCGAGGTGACAGAAAACATTATCGCCAGCCTACTTCGCAACACGGCAGGGTTTATTGCCGGTGGAGTGATGGGTGCAGTGCTGGGTTTGGCCCTGGGTCTAAATGTCTGGCTGGATCGAATCTTTTCTCCAACACTGAATGCCATTAAACACGTGGCTGTATTTGCCTGGATTCCACTGATGATCATGTGGTTTGGACACGGTGAAGTTTCAAAAGTGATTTTTATTGCCTTAGTGGTGTTCTATCCGGTGTTCTTTAATACCTATGACGGGGTCAAGAATGTGCCGGTCAAAATTAAAGAAGTGGCGCAGATCTTCCAGCTCAGTCCGGTACGTACTTTTTTTAAAGTGATTTTACCCGCAGCAGCCCCAAGTATTTTTGCCGGTTTGAATATTGCGCTGGTATTTTCATGGGTGGCGACTGTGGGCGCGGAGTATTTTTTTGTGTCCTCGGTTGGCGTGGTCAATCCAATCATGGACGGACAGAACCTGTTCCAGATGGAAGTGGTGCTATATGGCATGGCCATTATTGCGATTGTCGGGCTGTTATTTTCCAAGGCAGCACAATTCTTTGAAAACTATAACTTACGCTGGCGTCAGGCGGCCAATAAATAAAAGATGTGAGATAACAACATGAATCAACAGGTGAATATTAAGGGTCATGTCGAGATCCAGAAACTCGACAAGTTCTTCCCTAAAGATGGGGAAGAGTTGCAGGTATTAGATCAGATTAATTTGAATATCCAGCCAGGCGAGTTCATTAGTATTGTCGGTAATAGTGGCTGTGGTAAATCAACCTTATTGCGGCTTTTGGTGGGCCTTGATGCCGAGTTTCAAGGCAGTATTTTGATTGATGGCAAACCGATTCAGGGCACCAGTCTGGATCGCGGTATTGTGTTTCAGGATCACCGTTTGTTCCCTTGGCTGAGTGTCGAGCAGAATGTGGCTTTAGCGCTGGAAAAATCAGGCCTGAGCAAAGCCGAAAAGCAGGAACTCATTGATTATCATCTGGAACTGGTGCAATTGAGCCAGTTTAAAACTGCCTATCCAAGTCAGCTGTCTGGGGGGATGAGCCAGCGTGTGGCAATTGCGCGTAGTCTGGTGAATCGTCCACAAATTTTATTACTGGATGAACCTTTTGGTGCCTTGGATGCCTTGACTCGGGCCAACTTGCAACAGGAATTACAGCGGATCTGGCAGTCGGAAAAGATCACCTCTATTCTGGTCACCCATGATGTAGAAGAGGCGGTATTGTTAGGTGATCGCGTAGTGGTAATGCAACCCCATCCGGGACGAATCAAACGTATTGTGAAAGTGGATCTGGAACGTCCGCGTAAACGTGAAGACTACCGTCTGGCGGCCATTAAAAATGACATCTTGCTTGACTTCCAGGATCAGGTCGAGCTTGTGCCGCATGAACTGGAACAGTATAAATTGGCCTGGTAAGCAGAGCCATTTGAATACCCGCATTCGCGGGTTTTTTATTGCCCTAAGCATTGTTGCGATTTGGTTGTTCGGAATATTTTAAATAACGTTTTCTAGAAGAAAAAAATTTTAAGTTATTGAAATATATAATTTTATATCTAACTATTAAAATCTATACATGCTTTTGATAACCAAATAAAAAATCAAGATAACTCCTTACCCTAAACTCTTTTATAGTCAAAAGAGTCCTATTTTCAGCAGATCTAAAAGAGACAGAAATTTATCCAAGTTCATAAACAGGATAGATCCAGTCTAGAACAATCATTAAATATGTATTGCAGCAAAAGGTGAGGAAAAATGACGGAGCAATCTCAATGTAGAATCACGATTCAAAATTTATATAAAAGTTATAGCACCGCACCAGATCAGCAGACCCAAGTCCTCGAAGATATTAATCTAGATATTCATGCAGGTGATTTTGTCAGTGTGGTAGGGTATGCTGGCTGCGGTAAATCCACATTGTTACGCTTACTGATGGGCTTGGAACAGCATCAGCAGGGCCAGATTCTGATTCAGGGGAAACAGCCAGCTGAACATCTTCCAAATCTCAGTATTGTCTATCAGGATCATCGACTGTTTAACTGGCTCAGTGTGACGGAAAATATCCGCATGGCTTTACATCAAATCCCTTTAAGTAAAGAAGAGGAAAACCGAAGAATTCAGGAACAGCTGGAATTGCTGCAACTGACGCCGTTTAAGGATGCTTATCCATCGCACTTGTCTGCTGGCATGAATCTGAAAGTGGCCATTGCCAAAAGCCTGGTTACTCAACCGGATATTTTATTATTAGATGATCCTTTTGCTGGACTGGACGCGCTAATGCGTCATCATCTGCATGAAGAATTACAGCGAATCTGGAAAACCAAAAAAATTACCGTGATTTTAGCAACCCAAGATATTGCTGAGGCCTTATTGCTGAGCAATTCAGTAGTCGTGATGCAGGCTAATCCTGGGCGAATCGAACAGGTTTTAAAAGTACCCTTATCTTATCCACGTAAGCGCCAGAATACGCGACTACAGCAGTTGAAAAAAGAAATTCTAAAAGCATTAAATTTTTCAATCGTGAAGGATCAACAGCCGCTACTCACAGGCTCTGGTCAGTTTTGCTGGTAGGCTAGGGTCTTCATTCATTTTAAATTAAACAGAAATCAACAGCGACACAACCTCGCCCATATTTGTCATTTTTATTAGCATCAATTACCCCAGTACTTAACTTAAAGAAATAAAAAATGCCCTATCGGGCATTTTTTATAATGGATGGTTTAAGAGGCAACCGCAGTATTTTGTTGCGCAATCACATACTGATTTTCTGGACGTTTCAATCCTAAGTTTTCACGTAAGGTTGTGCCTTCATATTCGGTCCTGAACAGACCACGGCGTTGTAGCTCAGGTACGATGAAATCGACAAAGTCATTCAGACCGGTAGGTGTCGTTGGTGGCAAGACATTAAAACCATCAGCCGCTTCATTTTCGAACCATTCCTGTAGCTGGTCGACTACCTGTGCAGGTGTCCCGATCAGTGTCCAGTGACCGCGAGCAGAGGCAATATATTCATATAGCTGGCGAATACTAAAGTGATGCTTCGCAGCAATCTCAAACATCATTTGCTGACGGCTAGACTTGATCTCAATATCTTCTAGAGGAAATGGGGCATCCAAATCATAGTTTGAAAGATTAATATCCCCTGCCAGACCAGACAGTAAGCCCAAACCGACATCTGGATGAATCAGACGATTCAGTAATTCATATTTTTCTTTGGCTTCCTGTTCAGTTTTAGCTACAAAGACAGAGACCCCCGGCATTACTTTTAAATCATCCGGATGACGACCGTATTTAGCCAGACGGCCTTTAACATCACGGTAGAAGGCTTGTGCATCAGACAGGCTTTGCTGGGCGGTAAAAATCACTTCGGCATATTTGGCGGCCAGCTCACGTCCATCTTCAGATTGGCCCGCCTGAACAATCACTGGATAGCCTTGTGGTGGACGAGGGACATTGAGTGCACCCTGGACATTAAAATATTTGCCGCTATGCAGGGGTTCGTGCTGTTTAGATGTATCAAAGAAATGACCATTTTCTTTGTCATAGAGGAATGCATCATCTTCCCAGGAGTCCCAGAGCTTCTGTACAACTTCAATAAATTCATCCGCGCGCTCATAACGGACTTTGGCATCCGGATGCGCACTAAAACCAAAGTTCCGCGCGGTTTCAGCAGAAATGGTGGTCACGACATTCCATGCGGTACGACCCTTACTGATATGGTCTAAAGAGGCATATTTTCGTGCCAACAGATATGGTTCTTCATAGGTGGTAGAAGCAGTGGCAATAAAACCAATATTTTGGGTGACGGCTGAAATCGCTGCGAATAAGGTGACGGGTTCAAAGCCCACAACTTTATCGCTATAACCGACATTCTTATTATGTTTGGAAGCGCCATGACTCCAGTTGACTGCCAGACCATCTGCAAGGAAATAGGCATCAAACAGGCCGCGTTCAGCAGTTTTCGCTAATTCAATCGCATAATCAATACTTAAATGATCCTGAGGACGAGATTCAGGATGGCGCCAACCTGCCGCATGTTGCGAAGTCGTTGGAATAAAAGCACCCAGTTTAATTTGTCGTTTAGCCATGAGAAGACCTTGTGTTTTTATACAATACACTGCTTATAACAAGGATCTTCATGCCTGAAAAATATAATAAAAATGAATCCATATAAAAAATATGGATTAAGCAGGAAATACGCTATTTAGAGGTGGTTTGCTAAGGTTTACCCAGTAGTTCAGGCCGGAAGATTAAACCAGTGCCTCGATGGTCTTTTTCTTCCAGATAAACTGGTAATACAAGCCTTGCATAATACAAAGACAGACAAAGGCAAGGGCATAGCCATACCAAATCCCTTGTAAGCCCCACCAGCGGCTGAACATATAGGCAGCTGGTACTTCAATTCCAATAATTGCAATGATATTGATGAGCATCGGGACTGTCACTGTGCCACTGGCCCGCATGATCGAAGCAAAAATTGCACTAGCACCAAAGAACAAAATCGACCATAGGACAATGAAGAGAAGTTGCTGACCCAATACCACGACCTGCGGATCAGTAATAAATAGTGCCATGAGATATTTAGAAAACAGATAAGCCAGAATCACCAGACTACCTGTGAACAAAATATTCATACTTAAGGCAGTTCGGGTCACTTTATTGAGCAAATCATTTTTACCAGCACCAATGGCCTGTGCCCCAAAGACAGAAGCTGCAATGGCAATAGAAAGAGCAGGGAACTGAATATAATTCAGCACCTGATTCACGGCACCATAGGCCGCCGTCGCTTCTGCACCATAACGGTTGACCAGACCTACAATGACCAGACCAGCGACTGAAGTTGTGACCATTTGAACCCCGGTTGGAATACCTAAGCGCAGGATAATCTTGCTGAGCTGGGGCTGATGACGGATATCTTTGATCAACGCCCAGTCTGGTCTTAGAGGATGACGCTTATAATTTAAATAGAGAATGAGAAATAACAGAACAGCCAAGTTGCCCAGAATGGTTGCAATTGCTGGAGAGATGACCCCCATCTTAGGAAAACCAAAATAACCCGCGATCAGGACCGGTGTCACTACCAAGCCCACACCAATCGTTAGGGCAGAGGCAAACAGTGGCGTAGTACTGTCTCCAACCCCGCGTAAAATTGAAGTATAAATAATATAAATAAAAATCAGAGGACTACCGGCCAGCATCCATTGCACATAAGGCAAAGACAGGTGCATCACATCCGGATCTGTACCCAAGAGTTGCAGGATATTTTCAGCAAAAAATACACCCAATAGGGCAATCAGGCTGCCACCAATCAGTGTCATAAACAGGGTAGAGCCAACTACACAGCGCACTTTTTCCAGGTTTCTGGCACCCCAAGCTTGTCCTACCAGAACCGTAGAACCTGCAGAGAGACCAATCACAAAAGCCATCAGACAGAACAGAATCGGGAAAAATACTGCCACAGCGGCAATTGCTTGCACGCCGAGCATTTGCCCGACAAAAAAAGTATTAATCGTACCGGACAGGCTTTGCAGGATGTTGGTAACGACCAGCGGTAACAGGAAAATAAAAAATGTTTTCCATAAATTCTGCTGGTGAACCAATGCTTGCTGTGCCATATGACATCCTGTTCTTGATTTTTCATATATTTATCAGGACTAAATTATCCTTGATCCGCATCAAGAACGCCTTAGCTTTTCAGTAACCAATAAGTCTATTTTTTTAAACTTTGGAAAGAATCTGTGCCGCTTCTATTAAGGTTTCATCTTTTTTGGCGAAGCAGAAGCGTAATAAGTGTAAATCTTTAGGCGGCTCCTGATAAAACGCTGATACCGGAATCGCTACAATGCCATGCTGTTCAGCCAGATAGTGACACATCGACAGTGCATCCAGATCAGGACGAATTTCACTGTAATCCAGATTCTGGAAATAGGTACCTTGAGACGGCGTCCAGTGAAAACGGGAATCTGTAAGTGCATGATTAAACAGGTCCCGTTTGGTCTGATAAAAACCGGACAGCTCATGGATATGTTCAGAATGTAGCTGCATATATTCAGTCAAAGCCACCTGAATTGGCGTTACACCACAGAAGCTGACAAACTGGTAAATCTGTCTGAACATCTGCATTAAGGCTGGCGGTGCAACACAGAAACCAGTTTTCCAGCCGGTCACATGAAAGGTTTTACCAAAAGAACCAATCACAAAACTGCGTTCACGGAGTTCCGGAAATGATGCTGCAGAATGATGACGAACTTCATCAAATACCAGATGTTCATAAACTTCATCAGACAGAACTACAATATTGCGATCACGAATCAGTTCAATCAGCTGTTGCCAGTCTTGCTCTGTCCATACCGTTCCGGTGGGATTATGCGGTGTATTCACTACAATCATGCGGGTACGGTCATTGATTGCATCTTTGACCTGATTCCAGTCCACAGAAAAACCAGGATATTCCAGAGCGATATGTACCGGTTTGGCACCGACCAGCTTCACGCTTGGCGCATAGCTGTCATAACTGGGATCAAAAATAATGACTTCTTCACCCGCCCGTACCGTTGCCTGAATTGCACAGAAGATTGCAATCGTTGCGCCAGGAGTAATGGTGATTTCATCTACCGGGTCTAGAATGAGCTGGTCACGATGCTGATAAAGATCAGCGACCAGCCCACGTAATACTGGTAAACCATCACCCGGTGCATATTGATTAAAACCATTTTCAGCCGCCCGACTGAGGGCTTCAATCAATTGCGGTGGAGCAGGAAAATCTGGAAAACCTTGTGACAGGTTAATTGCTCCGAGTTTTTGTGCCAAGGCCGACATAGTACTAAAAATAGTAACGCCCAGATTGGGAAGTTTAGAATGTAACTCAAGCATGTCCTTGGCCTCTGGCTTATCCTGTAATCGAGGATGATGTAGGAGATATAAAGTATTCGGCTTTCAGTGTAGCAGTAAGTGAATCGGCAAATAATCAGAAAAATTGAAAAGGTTGAAACAGAATACATCTTATATTTCATAAGCATAGAGGATATAAGGTCAGGTTAAGGCTATTCGTGGTTAATTCATGTGAAATAAATACCAAGATGGATTGTTCTAAGCTTATTCCCTAAAATCAGTGCGATAAAAATAACCTCAAATAATAATTATAAAATGCTACAGAGTATTTATACGGTGCTTGAAGGCTTGGGTCTAAGCTCACAGAAGCGTGCACTTCATCTCCGATTTTCCAATGAAATTTTAAATTCTCAGGTTCTGATTCAGCGTATTGAAGGCAGGCACTGGATCAATGAGGGGCTACATGCTGAATTACTTTGTCTATCCACTCATCCCTATATTGCTTTAAAACAGTTTATTGGCTGTCAGGTTGCTGTTGATCAGGTCACTGATCAAGGTGAGCTTTTCCGGACTACAGGTATCATTACCGCAGCTAAACAGGGGCATAGCGATGGTGCTTTAAGTGTCTATCAGCTGACTCTCGAAGATGCGACTTCACTTTGGCATAAACGCCGTA
This sequence comes from Acinetobacter sp. YH12043, assembly GCF_013419915.1. Classification (NCBI taxonomy): domain Bacteria; kingdom Pseudomonadati; phylum Pseudomonadota; class Gammaproteobacteria; order Moraxellales; family Moraxellaceae; genus Acinetobacter; species Acinetobacter sp. YH12043. The sequence goes on along the minus strand of NZ_VOZD01000021.1, from coordinate 28,727 downwards.
ATAGTCGTGTGTTTTTGAATAAAAGTGTCAAAGAAATCAGTGAAATTTTGTTTGCTGAATGGCAAAAGCGAAGTGGCTTATTTGCGCAAAGTTTAAGTTTGGATCTTTCCGGACTAAATCGTGAATATGATGTACGGCCATTGGTCATACAGTCCAATGAAAGTGATTATGACTTTCTGACCCGCCTATGGCGTAGTGAGGGTATTAACTGGCTGGTTGATGAAAAGGAATTAATCATTTCAATATCAGCTCGAACCATTCAGCCACAAGTCCTGCGTCTTGTTGATGAGCAGCAATATTTTCAAGCCTTAAAGCGCCGTTCCATCCGCTTCCATCGCAGTCATGCAACTGAGCAATTCGATACTATCACCAGCCTAATTGCTGAGCGCCAATTAGTGCCAAACAATGTTGGATTGCAACGCTGGCAAGCTATAGATCTGGAGCAGGAGCAAAACCAGCGATTGGTGAATATTCAGCAGAGTAGTGTTCAGGATCATACTAGTTTAAATCTGGAAGATGTCTGGAACATCAGCCCAGCTTGGACCAGTGACCTAAATAGAGAAGATCAGGCTACATCATCCAGTCCAGCTCAACTGGATCAACTTAGTCAGCAACTTAGTCACTATCATGCCATGCAGTCCAAATATTTTAAGGCCAGCAGTAGTGTTCGTGATGCCCAAGTGGGTTACTGGTTTGAACTGCATGATCATCCCGAAATTGATCAACATCCGTGCAATGAGCGTGAATTTTTAATTTTGGGCAAACACTTCTATAACCAGAATAATTTACCAAAAGACATTTTGCTAAAGGTGGATCAGCTCATGCTGTCCAGTCGCTGGAAAGTTCTGGATGACGAGAGACAAGGCAATGAGCTGTATTTAATTCGTCGAGATATTCTGGTGATACCTGAATATCATCCACTACAACATCGGCCCGTGGCCTATCCACAACGGGCGAAAGTGGTAGGGCCTGAAGGTGAGACTATTTATGTCGATGAATGGGGACGCGTGAAGGTTCGTTTTTTATTTACCCGTAGTGAAGATCATCAGCATGATGGTGGTGCTGGCGCCAATGATAATGACACTGATTCGGCCTGGGTAGATGTGCTAACGCCATGGGCAGGTGAAGGTTATGGCGCCCGATTCCATCCACGTATCGGGGAAATCGTAGTGATTGATTTCTTCGAAGGGGATATTGATCGTCCCTTTATTGTTGGACGTATTCATGAAGCTGAACGTTATCAAACTATGTTTGATAAGAAGGGGCAGTTGCCATTCACTAAAAAACTAAGTGGTATCCGTTCTCAAGAGGTGGAGGGTGAAGGTTTTAACCAGCTTCGCTTCGATGATACAACTGGACAGATTAGTGCACAGCTGCAAAGTAGTCATGGGGTCAGTCAGCTAAATTTAGGAAATCTAAGTCATCCAAAAGAAGATGAGGCTAGCGACGGGCGTGGTGAGGGCTTTGAGTTAAGAACAAATCAATGGGGAGCACTTAGAGCGGGAGCTGGCTTGCTTCTCTCTACCTATAAACAAGAAAATGCCAATGCCAATCACTTAAATGCCAGTCCTGCGAAAAGCCAGCTTGAATCTAGTTTGAATCATAGTAAAGCCTTAAGTGAGATTGCCAAAAATCAGCAAACAGATCCCTTAGAAGGGTTAGATCATCTGAAAAAATTTCTGGATCAGATTGAACAGCAAGATCAAAGCAAGGCTGAAACCTTTAAACAGGCTTTAATGCTGCTGTGTGCACCGAATTCAATTGCACTCTCAACTAATGAAGATCTATACCTTTCAGCTGATCAGTTCGGACTCTGGAGAAACGACGACTTTGTTTAAGGAAATTCCAGTAGGTTGCTTCAAATTTAAGAAAGAAATCATCAATTACGCAAAATAATTCGGTACTATTAAACATCGGGACTAGAGTTTTAAGTTTTATGTGGTAACTCAACTGATGGCTCTAGTCCTCTTATTTTTCAAGTCAATTTTTTATCCGCGATTCGGGTTAAAATATGAAAATACTTAAATCTATAGTAATAATTAGCAGTAGCTTCTTTTCACTATTATGTCACGCAAAAAATATAGATTGGAATGATTACCAGCAAAGTGCTACCCAAATTAAAGAACCAGTTTTATTTCTGGATCAATTTGGTAGATTCTCTCAATTAAATAAAAATTTAAAATTAAGTTTAGTTGATTATGGGGATAAAAACAAAAAATATTCTGGTGGAGATTACATTCTTAAGAGTTATGGCGTCGAAGTTTTAAATAATCAAAAAACTTATATTTTATATCAAGGTACTGTGCCTTTAAAATCAACTGTAGATTTAAAAATACTTTATCAAGATAAAAAAATAGTTGCCTTTCGGATAAGGGAATTTAGTGAATTAGATTATGTGAAAAGACCTTATAAAAAATTTATATCTAACTTTTTTATATATAATAAGTTATCAAATTTAGTTATTGAAGCTCCAGTAGTAAATTCTTCATCTGCTAATTTAGAAAGTGATTACGGGAGTATATTGGCTGGTGATAATTTTTCTTATATTAAAGAAGAGAAAAAATATTTATATAATGCCAATATTAGGGAAAGTAACAGGAAAATTAATGACTATAAATTGATTTTAGATTCAGATTTAAAGTGCTTAACATTTACTCTAGGGTGTGAAAATATTAATTATAGAAATTTTCTTAAAAAATAATTTTTTAGATTGCTACATTATGGAGAATGTAGCAATCACCGACCTTATAAATTTTACCCTTCCAAAACCTCTTCCAGTAACTCCTCACTCGGTGCAAAGTAATACGCACCATCCATTGGAGTCACGAAGTGTAGCAAGCGGTCATGGATCCCATCGCCTGATGTACCAAACATACGCACTAACATGGTATCAATGATTTTCAGGTCTTTGGTATAAGCAATGAAGAATAGACCTTGGTCACCACGACCATCTCCATAAGGCAGAGAGTGACGTAGAATTTCCATTTCCTCGCCTTCCTCATCTTCAACGACAGTACGAGCGATATGCGCATTGGCAGGTTTTACCTCATCTTCGAGCTCAATCGATTCAAGTTTGGTACGACCCATCACTTGTTCTTGAGCATCGACTTTGAGTTTTTTCCATTTATCCAGGTTATGCGCATAACGCTGTGCAAAAATGAATGAACCATCCTGGAAAATGCCCGTATCTTCACCAAGTAAAGCCACTTCAGCTCGATCATCCGGGAATTGCGGATTTTCAGTCCCATCAATGAAACCGGTAATATCACGGCCATCAAAGTAACGGAAGCAAACACGCTCATCTAGTACTTCAACCTGATCGCGAATACCTTCAAAGAAAGACTGACTCAAGGCGAAACAGATATCGGCACGCGCACTGGCAATATGGATCAGCACATCTGCCGGTACCACAGGCATATTAAATGAACCTTGAATTGGCTCTAATTGTTTAAAACCAGCAGGTGCCTGTTCATACAATTTTGACCAGAGTTCAGGACCAAAAGCGACAGCCGTTTTAATTTGCGCATTCGGATGTTGGGTAATCAGGCGATCGCGTGTCGTAAATAGCTGTTTTAATCGTTCCTTAAAATCTTCGATACTGAGATTTTTCAGACGTAAAACAATAAAGCGAGCATGATCTGAAGGTAATGGCAAAATTACAGATTGGGCTGTCATTCATGGCTCCTGTAATAAATTTTCTGTATCCAATCCTGCTATTGTGCCTGAAGCGCTATAGAGTGAATAGTATGCAGTCTGATGTTTAAGCAATTTTTTTGGCTGAAAATATTGGAAAAGTCATATAATTAGATCCTGAATTTGAATGAGTTAAATCTCTATGTCCTATCAAGTCTGGTTTGCTTATATGTTAGCCTGTTGGGTGATCAGTATTTCCCCAGGTGCGGGTGCTATTGCTTCAATGTCGAGCGGACTGAATTATGGCTTTCGACATGGATACTGGAATGCGCTCGGCCTGCAACTCGCCCTATTGGTTCAAATTGCCATTGTGGCTGCCGGGGCAGGGGTATTGTTTGCGACTACACCTTGGGCATTTCTTGCAGTGAAATGGTTTGGGGTTGTCTATTTATTGTATCTGGCCTTTTTGCAGTGGAAAGCACCAGCGCAGTCGATTGAAATTAAACATGAACTCGCACGAAAATCAGCTGGGAAACTCGTCATTCACGGTTTTCTGGTCAATATGAGTAATCCCAAGGCAATTGTATTTTTGCTGGCAGTATTACCGCAATTTCTGGACTTATCTAAACCGCAATGGATTCAGTATGTGATTATGGCCGCGACTATGGTAACGATTGATCTGATTGTGATGGCAGGTTATACCGGTCTGGCTGCCAAGGTTCTGCGTCTTCTGAAATCGCCAAAACAGCAGAAAGTCATGAATCGAACTTTTGCCAGCTTGTTCGCTGGAGCTGCGTTTTTATTGAGTTTGGTGCATCAGTAGGGAAACCTCTCCTTAAAGGAGAGGAAATTTAACGATCTCTTAAAGAATCATCTGTAAAAATTCATCTTCAGTCATGACCTCCATACCATGCTGTTTAAGTAATGCTGCTGTGACCCCATCACCTTGAATTTTATTTCCAGTAAATGAACCATCATAAATCAGCTTGCTGCTACAAGAAGGGCTATGGGCTTTGAGGATGGCATGTGTCGCTTGAAATCTTTGGGCAAGATCTAAAGCGGCATAGGCGCCTTTGATAAAGGCATCGGAAACATCTGTACCATTTATATCTATAACATGAGCTTGGTACAGCAGCACATCTAGACCATCGCCAGATTGAATCTCTGCTGCAGGTCGGGGTATAGGCAAACCACCACTGACTTCAGGGCAAATCGTGACATATTGATCCGGCAATAAATAATCGACCAACTCTTTTACCAGACAGTCGCGACCATCATAACGGACCTTGTGTCCGAGCAAGCAGGCACTGATCAGATAAAATTTGCCTGCCATGCCTTAAGCCAGTTTTTTAAACTTCTGTAGGATAAAAATAGCGGCAAACAGCACTGACATGGTCAGCACAATGGTCAGACCTGTTGACGTATTCAGACCTGCACTTGACCAGAGTCCGACTGTCACACCAATTTGTGCAATCACAAAAGCCCAGATCACCATTTGACGAGGAGAATTTGCCAGTAGGCGAGCCGTCAAAGCTGGAATCACCAGCAATGCACCCATCAAGAGTGAACCGACCGCACGTAATGCCAATACAGTAAACAATGCCAATAACAGCATAAAGATCAGACGTTGCAGTTTTGCATTCACCCCTTCACTGATCGCCATATCAGGATCAATTGCAATTTGGATTTGTGCCTGCCAGCTTTTATATAGAACGGCCAATGCCAAGATAATCACGACGGCAAAAGTAGGAAGATCTGTCCATGAAATGGTGAGTAGATCACCAAACAAATAGCTAAGCAGTTCCGGTCTTAAATTCGGTAAATGCTGAATGAATAACAGCCCTGAACAGAGCAGGGTGGCGGAGCAGAGTGCAAGCAGCGCATCATTTGGCAAGCGTGGGTCATACAGTACCCAAAGTACAGCGACCAATAAGACTGCAATAAAGCTGACACCCATCCAGAGTGGCAGGCTCATCGCACCAGCAATTGCAACACCGAGCAAAGTACCATGTGCCATGGTATCTGCAAAGAAAGACATACGGCGCCACAGCATCAGACAGCCGAGTGGTGCGGTCAGGAACACCAAGAGTGTTCCCATAATCCATGCAGGTAATAGGAGAGATAACCAATCCATCATGGCTTAAGCTTCCGGCTCGGGGTGAATGTGGGGACGTGAATCGTGCTGACAAGGTGTCGCGGAGTCACCATGGGCACAGTGATCATGATGATGCTGGTAGAATACCCGGTTAGTACCGAAGATGGCCTGATATTCTGGATGCTGCTGCACACTTTCTGGCAGGCCGCTACAACAGATATGCTTATTCAGACAAACCACGCGATGCGTGCCTTGCATCACCCATTGCAGGTCATGCGAGACCATTAAAATGGCACAGCCATATTTTTCCGGCAGGCTACGCACATATTCATACAGTTCAGCCTCAGACTGAATATCTAGACCCTGCATCGGTTCATCCAGTACCAGAATATCCGGCTGACGTAATAAGGCGCGAGCCAACAACACACGTTGACGTTCACCGCCGGAAAGCTGTTGTACTTTAGAATTTTCCAGTTTGGCAATGCCGGTATCACGGATGATTTCTGCCGTAATATCCGCAGGGCATTTTTCTAGAGCTAACAGGTCTTTGACACGTAGTGGCAGACTATGTGAAGGATTGAATTTCTGTGGCACATAAGAGAATTTTAGCTTGCGCGCCGTTTTGATTTCACCGGATTTCGGTTTGACGATCCCAAGCATGACCTTTATTAAGGTCGACTTACCGGCACCGTTCGGACCAATCAGCGTAACAATCTCTTTCTCCTGCAAAGAGAAATCAATGGCCTTTAAAATGTCACGATCATCAATATTGACCCAGATCTTGGAAAGCTGGATCAAGGGAGATGCATTCAAGCTTTGTTGCGACACTGCTGACAGATTCCTGAAATTTCGATAATGCTGTGGTGTGCACTAAAATCGTCTGAAGCCGCCAAGGCATCCAGTTGTTCTAATAAACCTTGTGCAGATGCTTCTTTTACGGCTTTACATTCAGTACAAATCAAGAATGCCGCCTGATGACCTTCACGCGGATGGCAGCAGGGAATATAGGCATTAATAGAGGTCAGGCGGTGAATAAAGCCTTTTTCTAATAAAAAGTCGAGTGTACGGTACACGGTCGGTGGGGCAGCGGGACGGTCGCTGGCATTTTTCATTTGTGCCAGCAGGTCATACGCACCCATCGGGCCGCTTGCATTCAGAATCAGTTCCAGTACCTCTTTGCGTAAAGGAGTGAGGCGTGCGCCACTTGCCGCACAAAGACTCTCTGCTTCGGCCAGACGTTGCGCGACATTTGGATGGTCGTGTACGCCGTGCAATGCATTGTGGTGTTCGTGCGAACATGAACCCATAGTTCACCTCAGGTGCGAAACTGAAAATTAAAAGATTTCAAATCTTAACATGAAGCGCCCAGAGTTTCGATTGGGCATAGGTATTTTTGTGATTTTGTTATATTATAACACTATTAAATTTGTCCTTATATAGTGATTTCTCTTCATGTTCCGTTTCCTTGCCCTGTGTAGTCTGGCTTTGTTCAGTACCCTTAGCTGGTCGCAAAGTCTGGTGGTTTCAACGCAGCCGATTTATCTGATTGCCAAGACCATTACTCAAGGCGTGGAACAGCCGACTTTATTATTGGCCAATCAAAGCGGTCATGATGTCAGCCTGACCCCGGCACACCGTAAAACGATTCAGGATGCCGGCCTGGTGATCTGGTTAGGGCAGGCACATGAAGCGCCGTTGGCAAAAGTGTTGAACAATAACAATAAAAGTATCGCGATTTTAGATTCGGGTATTCTGACCACTTTGCCAATGCGTAATCCACGTGGGCAAGCCTTAAAAGATACCGTCGATACCCATGTCTGGCTCGATCCCAACAATGCAGTACGTATCGGTTTCTTTATTGCAGCCTTACGTTCTCAGCAGCTGCCTGAGCATCGGGAGGCCTATTGGAAAAATGCGCGTGACTTTGCCCAAACCATGTTTTTGACTGCACAGCGTTATAGTTCTACAAGTAAAGCTCAACCTTATTGGTCTTATCATGATGCCTATCAATATCTGGAACGTCCATTGAACCTGAAGTTCATGGGGGCTTTGACGGATGATCCACATGTGTCACCAACCGTGGCGCAAATCAAATATCTGCAAGACACTCGTGTGCAGAGCAAAATGTGTCTGCTGGCAGAAGCGCATGCTGGTGAAAATCAGTACCGTAAACTGAAACCGATTGTATTCCAGAGTGTCGATGAAAGCATGAGTGGGGCAGGGGACTTTATCCAGGCCTGGCAGAAATTGGCCGAGCAAACCCGTAAATGTGTGTTAAATGCCCATCAATGATTTAAAAATAATCAAGTTTTGATTAGTTTGCCAGCATTTGATCTGTTGAAAAAAACACGACTAAGGTCGGGAAAAGATTGCATGTTCAGGGGTGTAACTCTATAATGCCTGCGATTAAAAATAATCATCAGCTAAACTTGTCAAGCATGCTTGCTGTGAGTGAATAAATAATGAGCCGAACTAGTCGCTTGATTGACCGACGATTAGCGAAAGCTTTAGTCCTCTTACAAGCATTAATGATTCCTGTTTCAGCCTTGATTGGCTGGGTCGTGAAAGACTCAACCGTAGCCTTGAGTGCCGCTTTGGGGGCGTTCGTCTGCTGGCTTGCGAGTTGTTATTTTTCATGGCAATCATTTCGAGCGGCAGGAGCCCGGGCATCTAAGCAGGTTCTTTCGAACATGTATAAAGGCTTGATGGGCAAGTTTGCAATTGTGATTGTTGGTTTCATTTTAATTTTAAGCAATGTCAAGCCGTTATCCCCGGTTGCGTTGTTTTGTGGTTTTATGCTCGTTCAAGCCATGTCGTGGGTCGCTCCTTTTTGGGTGTCACGTCTACAAAAACGAGTTTAAACACAACAAAAAATTGAAAAGTTTTTTTAGGAGCAGGCGAGATATCAAGCAGCACGCGATATTCGTTTGTTCTATAGTTTTTTGACATTGACCAGGTGTGATTTATGGCTGCTGAAGAACATGCCCTTACTTCGACCGAGTATATCAAGCATCACTTGACCAATATGACCTATGGCAAAATGCCAGACGGTACATGGAAATTGGCCGAGAACGGTGCTGAAGCTCAACAGATGGGGTTCACTGCTATTCACTTGGATTCAATGGGTTGGTCAATCGGCCTTGGTATCATTTTCTGCTTGTTATTCTGGCTCGTAGCGAAAGCTGCAAACTCTGGTGTTCCTACCAAGTTCCAGTCTGCAATCGAAATGATTATCGAGTTTGTTGACTCAAGTGTACGCGATACCTTCCATGGTAAATCGCGTTTGATCGCTCCACTAGCGCTAACCATCTTCGTGTGGATTTTCCTCATGAACTTGATGGACCTTATCCCGGTTGACTGGATTCCTTATGTCGCTCAACACGTGATTGGTGGCCTGTTTGGTATTGATCCACACCACGTATACTTCAAGATCGTTCCATCTACTGACCCTAACATTACCCTTGGTATGTCATTGTCTGTATTTGCACTTATCTTGTTCTACAGCATCCGTGAAAAAGGTGTTGGCGGCTTCGTTGGTGAACTAGCACTTAACCCATTTAACCCAAGTAACCCAGTTGCAAAAGCGATCCTTATTCCAGTGAACTTGATTCTGGAATTGGTAACCTTCCTTGCACGTCCAGTTTCATTGGCTCTACGACTATTCGGTAACATGTATGCGGGTGAGTTAATCTTCATTCTTATCGCGTTATTACCGTTCTGGATCCAGTGGGCGTTATCTGTGCCTTGGGCGATCTTCCACATTCTTGTTATTACGCTACAAGCATTCATTTTCATGATGCTGACTATCGTATACTTGAGCATGGCAAGCGAAAAGCATTAATGGTATTGCCTAACTGTCACGGGATGGTTGGGCACAATTTTTTAACTTAATTTGGTATAAACCTAACCTCTGAGGAATTATCATGGAACTCACTTTAGGTCTAGTTGCAATTGCATCTGCTATCTTGATCGCTTTCGGTGCTTTAGGTACTGCGATTGGTTTTGGTCTTCTAGGCGGCCGTTTCCTTGAAGCTGTAGCTCGTCAACCAGAATTGGCTCCACAACTTCAAACTCGTATGTTCTTAATCGCGGGTCTTCTTGATGCTGTGCCTATGATCGGTGTTGGTATTGGCTTGTTCTTCATCTTCGCTAATCCATTTGTAGGTTAATCAGCTTAATTCCGAAATTCACTATTTGAGGAATTTGCAATGAATATCAACCTCACATTGTTTGGCCAAGCGATTGCGTTTGCGATTTTCGTCGCATTCTGCATGAAGTTTGTATGGCCACCACTAATCAATGCGATTAGTGAACGTCAGCGTAAAATCGCTGATGGCTTAAACGCTGCTGAAAAAGCGAAGGCTGACCTTGCAGATGCGCAAGCACAAGTGAAAGCTGAACTGGACGCGGCAAAAGCACAAGCGGCTCAATTGATCGAACAAGCGAACCGTCGTGCAGCGCAATTGGTCGAAGAAGCTCGTACCCAAGCGTCAGCTGAAGGTGAGCGTATTCGTCAACAAGCTAAAGAAGCTGTTGATACTGAAATCAATGCTGCTCGCGAAGAATTACGTCAACAAGTGGCTGCTCTTGCAGTTGCTGGTGCTGAGAAAATTCTTAGCCAGCAAGTTGACGCAGAAGCTCACAATGCCATGCTGACTCAGCTGGCTGCTAAACTTTAAGAGAGGCGGATTATGGCTGAACTCTTGACGTTGGCACGCCCTTACGCTAAAGCAGCATTTGCTTACGCTTCTGAGCAAGGTGCAACTGACAATTGGTCAACAGCACTTAACTTGCTCAGTGCTGCGGTGCAAGACGAAGCATTTTCAGCTTATCTAAATCGCCCTGAGTTGACACCTGCTGAGCAGGTGGCACTTTTTGCTAAAGTTTTAGGCGAAGACCAAACGCCTGCAGTGTCAAACTTTTTGACTATGCTTGCTGAAAACGCACGTTTGGCTTTGCTTCCTGAAATCGCTGCAGAATATGAACAGCTCAAATCACAGAATAACAATACTGTGGATGTTGTAATTGAATCAGCATTCCCGTTGACTTCTGTACAGGAACAACTTCTTACTCATGCGTTAGAGAAAAAATTCAATGCAGCAGTAAACGTTTCTGTAGAAGTTAACCCGGCATTAATCGCGGGTGTGGTTATTCGTGCAGGCGACCAAGTGATAGATGATTCTGCGCTTAATAAGCTTGAAAAAATGCGTACTCGTCTTCTAGCTTAATTGCATATAAGAAGACTGAACTTTAAAAAGATTGAGGTATAGCGCAATGCAACAACTGAATCCATCCGAGATCAGTGCGCTCATTAAACAGCGTATCGGCGATCTGGACACCAGCGCGACCGCTAAAAACGAAGGTACCATTGTTATGGTATCCGACGGTATTGTGCGCATTCACGGCCTTGCTGATGCAATGTACGGTGAAATGATCGAATTCGACGGCGGCTTATACGGTATGGCACTGAACCTAGAACAGGATTCAGTGGGCGTCGTTGTTTTAGGTAACTACTTAAACCTTCAAGAAGGTCAAAAAGCTCGTTGTACAGGTCGTGTATTAGAAGTTCCGGTTGGTCCTGAACTTCTTGGCCGTGTCGTAGACGCTTTGGGTAACCCGATTGATGGTAAAGGCCCTATTGATGCAAAACTGACTGATGCTGTTGAAAAAGTAGCACCAGGCGTAATTTGGCGTCAATCAGTGGATCAACCTGTACAAACTGGTTATAAATCAGTAGATACAATGATCCCAGTAGGCCGTGGTCAACGTGAGTTGATCATTGGTGACCGTCAGACTGGTAAAACAGCTATGGCGATCGACGCGATCATCGCTCAGAAAAACTCTGGCATTAAATGTATCTACGTTGCAGTTGGTCAAAAACAATCAACTATTGCAAACGTAGTACGTAAGCTGGAAGAAACTGGCGCTATGGCGTATACAACTGTTGTAGCAGCAGCTGCAGCCGATCCAGCAGCAATGCTGTTCTTGGCTCCATACTCTGGCTGTACAATGGGTGAATACTTCCGTGACCGCGGTGAAGACGCTCTGATCATCTATGATGACTTGTCTAAACAAGCTGTTGCTTACCGTCAAATTTCATTGCTTCTTCGTCGTCCACCAGGTCGTGAAGCTTATCCAGGTGACGTGTTCTATCTACATTCACGTTTACTTGAACGTGCTTCTCGTGTATCTGCTGACTACGTTGAGAAATTCACTAACGGTGAAGTTAAAGGCCAAACTGGTTCATTAACTGCATTGCCGATTATTGAAACTCAAGCAGGTGACGTATCTGCATTCGTACCAACCAACGTAATTTCGATTACTGACGGTCAGATCTTCCTTGAAACATCATTGTTCAACGCGGGTATCCGTCCTGCTGTGAACGCGGGTATCTCTGTATCTCGTGTTGGTGGTTCTGCGCAGACTAAAGTCATCAAGAAATTGTCTGGTGGTATCCGTACTGCACTTGCACAGTACCGTGAATTGGCAGCGTTTGCTCAGTTCGCTTCTGACCTTGACGAAGCAACTCGTAAACAGCTTGAACACGGTCAACGCGTAACTGAGCTTATGAAGCAAAAACAATATGCTCCATACTCAATCGCTGACCAAGCTGTATCAGTTTATGCATCTAACGAAGGCTACATGGCTGACGTAGAAGTGAAGAAAATCGTAGACTTTGACGCTGCGTTAATTGCTTACTTCCGTTCAGAACACGCTGCGTTAATGCAAAAAATTGACGAGACTGGTGCTTGGGATAAAGATATCGAAGCTGAATTCAAAGCTGGTATTGAAAAGTTCAAAGCGACTCAAACTTACTAATTTAGCAACTTGCTAATTAGTGTTGGTTTGGTTCACGGAATCAACCTTCGAGGGCTCGAAAGGGCCTTCGAATACTAGGTTAAGCGTATGGCAAATTTAAAAGAAATTCGCGCCAAAGTAGCTAGTATCAAAAGCACGCAGAAAATTACTCGCGCGATGCAGATGGTAGCAGCTTCTAAGATGCGTCGTGCGCAAGAGCGCATGGCTCAAGGCCGTCCGTATGCCGAAAATATGCACCGTGTAATTGCTCATTTGGTACAAGCGAATCCTGAATATAAACACCGTTATATGGTTGAACGTCCTGTTAAGCGCGTTGGCTATATCATTGTGTCTTCAGATCGTGGCCTTGCTGGTGGTTTGAACATTAACCTGTTCAAGAAAGTGGTAAAACACGTTCAACAGCAACAAGAGCAGTCAATTGAAGTTCAATTTGCTTTGATTGGTCAAAAAGCGGTTTCGTTTTTTAAAAACTACGGCGGTAAAGTGCTTGGTGCGACCACTCAAGTGGGCGACACTCCAAGTCTTGAACAGTTATCTGGTTCTGTACAGGTGATGTTAGACGCTTATGATAAAGGCGAATTAGATCGTATTTATCTGGTTTCTAACGGCTTTGTCAACGCCATGACTCAAAACCAAAAGATCGAACAGCTTGTTCCTTTGGCAGCTGCTGAAGAAGACAAGACGCTTAACCGTCAATACGGTTGGGATTACATCTACGAGCCTGAAGCTGAAGAGCTTTTAAATGGCTTGTTGGTTCGTTACATCGAGTCTGTGGTGTATCAAGGTGTGATCGAAAACATCGCGTGTGAGCAGTCTGCTCGTATGGTTGCAATGAAAGCTGCAACTGATAACGCGGGTGAATTGATCAAGAACCTGCAACTTATTTATAACAAGCTGCGTCAAGCCGCGATTACTCAGGAAATTTCTGAGATCGTTGGTGGTGCCGCTGCCGTTTAACATATATTAGTTTGAATTGAGGAGACAGCAATGAGTAGCGGTCGTATCATTCAGATCATCGGCGCGGTTATCGACGTCGAGTTTGAACGTAACAGCGTTCCTAAGATCTATGACGCTCTCCAAGTTGACGGTACTGAAACTACATTAGAAGTTCAGCAACAACTTGGTGATGGCGTAGTTCGTACTATTGCAATGGGTTCTACTGAAGGCCTTAAGCGTGGTTTGAACGTAACTAACACTAACGCTCCGATCTCTGTACCAGTAGGTACAGCGACTCTTGGCCGTATCATGGACGTTCTTGGTCGCCCGATCGACGAAGCTGGTCCTGTTGCGACTGAAGAGCGTTTACCAATTCACCGTCAAGCGCCTTCTTATGCAGAACAAGCGGCTTCTACTGACCTTCTAGAAACTGGTATTAAAGTCATCGACTTACTATGCCCGTTCGCGAAAGGTGGTAAAGTTGGTCTGTTCGGTGGTGCCGGTGTTGGTAAAACTGTAAACATGATGGAGTTGATCAACAACATCGCGAAAGCGCACTCAGGTTTATCTGTGTTTGCTGGTGTTGGTGAACGTACTCGTGAAGGTAATGACTTCTATCACGAAATGAAAGACTCTAACGTTCTTGACAAAGTAGCAATGGTCTACGGTCAGATGAACGAGCCACCAGGTAACCGTTTACGCGTAGCGTTGACTGGTTTGACTATGGCTGAGTACTTCCGTGATCAAAAAGACGAAAACGGTAAAGGCCGTGACGTACTATTGTTCATCGACAACATCTATCGTTATACACTAGCGGGTACTGAAGTATCAGCACTTCTAGGCCGTATGCCATCTGCAGTAGGTTACCAACCGACTCTTGCAGAAGAGATGGGTGTTCTCCAAGAACGTATTACATCGACTAAGTCTGGTTCTATTACGTCAATCCAAGCGGTATACGTACCTGCCGATGACTTAACAGATCCATCGCCTGCAACTACGTTCGCTCACTTGGACGCAACTGTTGTATTGAGCCGTGACATCGCTTCTCAAGGTATTTACCCTGCGATTGATCCACTTGACTCTACTTCACGTCAGCTAGATCCACTTGTAGTTGGTACTGAGCATTACGAAATCGCTCGTTCAGTTCAAAACGTTCTTCAACGTTATAAAGAATTGAAAGACATTATCGCAATTCTTGGTATGGACGAATTGTCAGAAGAAGACAAACTTACTGTATACCGTGCACGTAAGATCCAACGTTTCTTCTCTCAACCGTTCCACGTAGCTGAAGTGTTTACTGGTGCTCCTGGTAAACTTGTACCGCTTAAAGAAACGATTCGTGGCTTTAAAGGTCTTCTAGCTGGTGAATACGATCACATCCCAGAACAAGCGTTCTACATGGTTGGTGGTATTGACGAAGTGATTGCTAAAGCTGAGAAACTTTAATTAGTTCCCTAATTTAGGAGATTCTCATGGCGACTATGCAATGTGACGTTGTAAGTGTTCAAGAGTCTTTGTACTCAGGCACTGTAACTATGCTAATTGCTAAAGGTGCTGGCGGTGAGTTAGGTATTATGCCTGGTCACGCTCCGCTGGTAACTTTGCTCCAACCTGGCGCGATCCGCGTTATTTTGGAAAACGGTACAGAAGAATTAATCTATGTATCTGGTGGTGTTCTAGAAGTTCAACCGCATGTTGTTACGGTTCTTGCTGATACAGCAGTCCGTGCAGAAAACTTGGATGAAGCTGCAATTATTGAAGCGCGTAAACACGCTGAACAATTGCTAGCAAATCAAAAGAGCGATTTGGACTCTGCTGCTGCTTTGGCTGCTCTTGCAGAAACTGCTGCTCAGCTGGAAACGATCCGCAAAATCAAAAACCGTGCAATGTAATTGCTGGTTTAAGATTGAAAAAACCACCCGAAAGGGTGGTTTTTTTATATAAAAACTATTTTGAAAAAAGTTACCAGATTTTAGCCTTATGAATAATTATTTTAAGAAAACTATATAGCTCTAATTTGTACCACTCGATATAACTTTTACCTGCGCTGCGTAATCTTTTGAACCAATCTGTAAGCAAAGTCATAGTCAGAAAAAAACAATGCTAAGTTGATATGGCGTCTTTAAGTTTTTCAGATTTATTCAATAAAAAGTTTCACGGTTCTACTACCTCTGTCACGACGCAAATCACGTTGTTATCCATTTATAAAAATTGAATTGGCCAAGCAGGGATCTAATTATGAGTTATCAATCCATTAACCCCTTTAACAACCAGAAATTAAAAGATTATCCGTCACACACTGATCAAGATATCCAAAATGCCTTGGATACCGCAGAAAAAATCCTGAAGTCGGATTGGACTCAACAAGTAGATACCCGGATTGAGGTACTTAGCAAACTGGCAAACAATATGCGGGAACGCAAGTCAGAACTGGCTAAAATCATGACACTGGATATGGGTAAGCTGATCAAGCAGAGTGAAGGTGAGATCGAAAGCTGTGCCAAAATTGCTGAGTATTATGCAGATCATGCCAAAGAGTTTTTAGCGCCAGTTTCTTATGAAACGGAACTAGGAGAAGCATGGGTAGAGCATCATCCCTTAGGCATCATCATGGCAGTAGAACCCTGGAACTTTCCTTTTTATCAGTTGATGCGTGTCTTTGCCCCAAACTGCGCGATTGGCAACCCTGTGGTAGCCAAGCATGCCAGCATCGTTCCGCAATGTGCTGAAGCCTTTGAACAATTGATTCTGGATGCAGGCGCGCCGAAAGGTGTGTGGATTAATTTATTTATTAGTAGCGATCAGGTTGCAGATATTATCGCGGATCCGCGTGTACAAGGCGTTGCTCTCACAGGTTCAGAAGGCGCAGGGCGTGCAGTAGCAGGGCAAGCTGGGAAACATGTCACCAAATCGACACTAGAATTAGGCGGTAATGATGTATTTATTGTGCTGGATGATGCTGATCTGGAAAAAGCGATCAAAATCGGCTGTCAGGCACGCGTTAATAACACGGGGCAGGTTTGTACAGCAGCTAAACGTTTTATCCTGCATGAGAAAATTGCGGAACAATTTAAATCGGGCATGATCAAGGTCTTTGAAGGCTTAAAAATTGGTGATCCGTTGGATTCTGAAACTACACTTGGCCCACTGTCCTCAGCAGATGCGTTGGAAAAACTGACCAAGCAGGTTGATAAGGCAGTAGAGAATGGCGCGAAAGTCGTGACTGGTGGTAAGCCTTATGAGCATGAAGGTAATTTCTATCAGCCAACTATTCTGGAAAATATCAGCCGTGATAATCCGGCCTGGTATGAAGAATTCTTTGGTCCTGTGGCACAGATCTATGTCGCAAAAGATGAAGATGAAATTGTATCGATTGCCAATGATTCTAATTATGGTCTCGGAGGCGTGATTCATTCACAAAATATTGAGCGGGCGAAAAAGCTGGCTTCACGTGTAGAAACTGGCATGATCTGGATCAACTGGTATACCGATACTGCGCCAGAGCTGCCATTTGGCGGGATCAAAAATTCAGGTTATGGTCATGAACTTTCAATTGATGGTTTCAAAGAATTTGTGCAGAAACGTCTGGTTGTCGTAAAAAGCCCAAAAAATAATATTTAATTTCTAAAATAAAGAAGCCACTTAAACAGTGGCTTCTTTTTGAACGAGATATCAGCGTAAATCAAGTATTTTCTGTTTCAGCTTCTGATGAAGCATCTTTATCTGAGTTTTGAATCAGCATGCCTGCCAGTTTAAGCATTTCAGCTTGCACACTAACCATCTGGCTTTCAATTTTCTTTAAATCAACCTGACTGAAATCGACTTGGCCATTCAGTAAAGGAGAAGCCAGAACCTGTTGATTGGCACTCATAATATTGCTACGTACCTGATCAATTTCCTGACTTTTTAAATTCAGTTCACCTAAAGCCTGATTAAAGCCTGTCAACTGTTGTTGTAACTTGCCTGCTGTAGCTTGCAGTTGCTCGGTATCTTTAGTATCCACCGCAGTTTGCAGATCAGTTTGGGTTTGTTTTAACTGTTCAACATAACTCCCTGCCTTGAATTGCAGATCAGCTACATCACGCACCATATAAAACATATTGCCAGACTTCAGCTCTGTTTGCGCAGTCGTCGTGCGATCACTTTGCTGTACAGGTTCAAGATCAGTAGAAAGCGTACTTTGTTCTTGCTCGACCGGTGCTTCGGTCGCCTGTTCACAGCCCATTAATAAAATGCCTGAGCTAAATAGGGCAAAAGGAAGAAGAGCATTTACAAGAATCTTGGACATAAAATCGTGGTCTCGGAGCAGGTGGTTCTAATGCATGACTATAAGAATAAAATGTGGAGATAAAAAAGATTGTTGCAAAGTCATAACAAATATTTTGAATACAAAAGATTAAGACATTAAAAAAGAGTGCCGAAGCACTCTTTTTCACCGAGGAGGATAAAACTTATCCTGCAATAATTTTGATAATGTTATGGCTCATCACATTGGTCAGGATATAGTCACCATTTACTTTGATCCATTGCTGGTTTTTACCAGGTTTGCTGAGTTTTTTGTATTTGCTGTGATCTACCTTGTACATTTTGCTCTGGAACTGAGCTGGTACTTTTTGACCTACGCGCCAATCGCGTGAAGGATCTATTTTCTTATGTACCTGTTTATGCTGTTGAGCGTGTGCAGGAGATTTATGCTGTGCGTGATACTGTTGCTGAACATGCGTTTTTTGTGGCTGATGGTGTTGCGAGTGATGCTCTGGAGCTGCAGCAAAAGCTGAAGTCGCCACAAGTGTACTAGATAATGAAAATACGACTGCTTTTACTAAGTTTTTCATGTTTTGAACCTATCGTTATCTCTCTTGGGATAACTGCATTTTAGGCTTAACTCATTGATAAATATGGAATGAAGTGTTGTAGAAAAATAAAAATTAAGCGTAAATCATGGAGATTTTAGAGCTAAGTAAATCTGGTTGTAAGTATTTGATTTTTATTTAAATAATAAGTATCTATTATTGAAATAGATACTTACATTACTGTTACAAATTATTTGGCCAATTCTGCATTGATTGCATCTCGCAAGCGAGCATCATCTGCCGGAATATTTGGCGCAAAACGCGCGACCACTTCACCTTGCTTGTTGACCAGGAATTTTTCAAAGTTCCACAGCACTTCTGGTAATTCATTTGGCGTATTGCCAAAACTTTTCAGGCGCTCTGCAAAATCTTCGCCGCCTGTACGTTGCGGCTGAGCTTGGGTCAGATAATGGTAAAGAGGATGCTGATCTTCACCCACGACAGAGATCTTGGAGAATAGCGGGAAATCCACATTGTAGTTCAGACTGCAGAACTGCTGGATTTCCTCGTCTGTGCCCGGTTCCTGACCTTTAAAGTTATTCGCAGGAAAAGCCAGAATTTCCAGTCCTTCGGTTTTTTTCTCATTATAAAGTTTCTGCAGTCCTTCATATTGTGGGGTTAAACCACATTTCGATGCGACATTTACAATCAGCAGGACTTTGTCCTGATAATTGGACAAAGTCGTATTTTCTCCAGTGACGGTTTTTACCGGAATCTCATAAATGGACTGGCTCATATTATTTTGCTCGAATTGTTATGGAAATAGACTCATGTTTTATCGGGTCTGGGCGGTTTCAGCAAACATAAATTTTAGATAAGTTTGTGAAAAAAATATGAAATTCAATGTTTATGCCTATGAGCTAGGTCGGCTAAACTGGTCATCAGTTGCAACCGACCTATTTAAAAAGACTTATTTAGCAAGCTCAGCATTGATTGCATCCAGCAGGCGTGAATCATCTGCCGTGATATCCGGTGCAAAACGTGCAACGACTTCCCCCTGTTTGTTCACCAGGAATTTTTCAAAGTTCCAGAGGACTTCAGGCGGTTCATTTGGAGTCAGGCCATAGTCGACCAGATCTTTCCACCATGGACCTTCACCGATACGTTCTGGTACAGCCTGAGTCAAAGTGGCATACAAAGGATGTTTGGCTTTACCCACGACCGGAATTTTGGCAAACAGCGGGAAATCCACCTGATAGTTCAGGGAACAGAAGTCCTGAATTTCCTTTTCACTTCCAGGTTCCTGTTCCAGAAAATCATTGGAAGGGAAACCTAAGATTTCCAGTCCTTCGACTTTTTTATCATCATAGAGCTTTTGCAAGCCTTCGTATTGTGGAGTGAGGCCGCATTTTGATGCCACATTTACCAGCAGTAAGACTTTGCCTTGATACTGGTTCAGCGTCGTGTCCGTTCCTTGAATCGTTTTTACCGGAATGTCATACACAGAAGTGCTCATCGGATTTCCTTTTTATTAAATGAATGAGGGCTATTTGTTTTAACGGGTATTTAAATACAGTACAAGTCGGAATCAGTGAAATGCTTACTGGCCGGCTACAAATAGCATTAATTTTAGTTGAAAAATCAATTATGCTTAGGCACTTGCCAAGAAGCATAGATTAACAATAGATAGAGACAGGGATGAAGTTATGACGCAGCAGCAAAAAACAATGTGGTGGGCCATGCTGCTTCCCTTGACTGCGGTCCTGATCTGGTCATTGAATATGACCGTTACCCGTTATGTGGCGGATTATATTTCTCCCTTAAGTATCAGTTTTTATCGCTGGGTTCTGGCTCTGCTGATTTTAACGCCGTTAATGTGGCCCAAGGTTCGCAAAGCCTGGCCGGAAATTCGACCGCATCTGGGGCATCTGGCTGTCTTAAGTGCATTGGGCATGGTGTTGTATCAAGGCCTGGCTTATACCTCAGCACATTATACCAGTGCCACCAATATGGGCCTGATCAATGCCTTTATTCCAATTTTTACTATTATTGTCGGAATCTTTGTTTTACATGTTCGTCCCACTTTAATGGCGGTGATTGGTAGTATTTTGTCTTTTATTGGTCTGATGTATGTGATGGGGCAGGGGCAATGGGCACATTTACTGGATGCAGGAGATCATTATATTGGTGATCTGCTGATGCTGATTGCGGTATTTTTCTATGCCTGTTATGGCGTTTTGCTCAAAAAATGGCAGATCCAGATTCCGCTATTGGTTAGTCTGTATATGCAGATTTTTTTGGCCGTTCTCTATCACATTCCTTTAGTGTTGTACTCAGGTCTGGATGCTATTAATAGTAATAACGCAGCAAGTATTATTTATGCCGGAATTTTTCCTTCTATTGCTGCCCCATTCTTATGGATGATGGCTGTACAACAACTTGGTCCAAACCGCAGCAGTATTTTTATGAATTTGATGCCGGTCTTTACGGCGTTAATCGCTTATTTATGGTTATCTGAAGCCTGGACAATCTACCATAGCATTGGTGGTGCCATTATTCTAGTAGGTATTTTATTGGCGCAATACCCTGCTAAACCCAAGGTTTAAGCGATCAAATAAAGAGTTAAAGTTTTATTTGTTTAATATTTGAATAAATGATTACATTATTTTTACAGTATTATTCCTTAAATTTAGTGATTATGGATATAAAAATAAATTATTAAAAATTAACTTCATTTTAAAACTGAAACAAAAATAGCAAGATATTTTGAATTTTGATTAAATTTTAAATATTTTTAATAGAAAAAATGTATTAATAAATTGTTTTATTATATTTGCTGTTGTGACGGATTTCTCGCATAATGCCCGCATCGAGAATGATGAATCAGAAAAAACCTAGATTTATCAAACTCCCAGAGATTTACAGACCCTCTGGATGTGATAATACACATCCTTTTTTATGCTCAACCATCCCTATATGGTTGAGCTTTTTTTTTGTCTTAAAACTTTAGTCGGCTTGAAAAGAAAAATGACTGAGCAAAGGCTCAGTCACGAATAATTTCACCTGTTACAGCATCAATAATCCGGCTTGGTTTCTGGCTCAGTCCCAGATCGCCATTCAGATAATTTAGGTCCTGACCAAAATAACGCATGGCATCTTGCAGGGAACGTGCAGGTTCTAAGCCGGCAGGATTGGCACTGGTTGAAACAATAAAACCGCCAAAAGCCTGACACAAGGCTACACAAAGAGGATGAGTGGTCACGCGCACTGCCACTTTAGGGTGTTTGCCTTTAATCCAGCCTGGAATATCGTCATTGGCAGGGAGTAACCAGGTGGTTGCCCGGTCTGTAGGTCGATCATTACTCCAAGACTCAATTACTTTTTCACGCATTTCTTCACTTAGATCCTGAAGTAAATGTTCCACTTGTGAAATATGAGCTGCGAGTAAAATCACGCCTTTTTCAATCGGGCGCTGTTTTAAGGTTAAAATCTGGTGAAATGCCTGTTCATTATAGGGGTCGCAACCTAAACCCCAAACAGCCTCTGTAGGGTATGCCAAGACCTGTCCAGCTTTGAGACATTCAGCTGCTTCGGCAACAGAGGTGGTGATCATGTGTATACCTTATCAAAACAAGAAGTGTCTATTGTGAACCTTATTTATGTGGACGACAACGTAGATACATGCCGGCTTGCTGGGTGCAAAAGCCAAGTAGCTCCAGTTCCATCAATTGACTGGTCAGAGAAGAGACATCCTGTTGCAGATGATGACTGAGATGATCCAGATCCTGTCCGACCCAGTCTAACTGGTTATAAAGTCTGAGCAGATGAGGCGGTATGTGTGCAGGAAGTTCATCCGCCATGTCATGTTGTACTTCATTTTGTAAGGCTTGCCATTGGGTCGCCAAAGCCAGTTCTTCAATCACCTGTTGCGGGTGATCAATTAGAATCGCGCCTTCACGAATCAGCTGATGGCAACCCTTATGATATTCGCTATAAATATGTCCCGGAATGGCAAATACGGTTTTGCCTTGTTCGGCAGCCAGTTTGGCCGTAATTAGAGAGCCGCTTTTTAAGGTCGCTTCAGCCACAATGACTCCGAGACTTAAACCGCTGACAATCCGGTTACGCCGTGGAAAGTGATGCTGCAAGGGTGGAGTCTCTGGCAGAAACTCGGTAATGACCGCACCACCATGCGCAATAATCTCCTGGCGCAATTGTGCATGTTGAGAAGGGTAGGTCTGATCCAGTCCAGTCCCCATCACTGCAATGGTGCCCTGATATTTTAATCCTGCCCGATGTGCTGCTTCATCTATGCCTTGTGCTAATCCACTATTAATATAGAAACCCTGTTCACTCAAATAAAAGGAAAAATCATAAGCTACTTGCCGGCCGTGAGGACTCGGCTTGCGACTTCCTACAACCGCAATTTGAGCCTGAAGCAATGTATCCGGCTGACCTTGACCAAAAATAATTGGTGGTTTGTCTACATAGTGGCTGAGTTGCTGCGGATAGTGCAGATCATGATAGAGCAGGATGAAATCACTATCTCGTTGAACTTTTTCCAGACAGCGCTGAAATTTCTGTTGTGATTCTGGAAGCGAGAAGTCTTTCAAGCGTTGGATATGATTGGCATGAATGCCAAGCGCCTGCCAGGTGGGCACCTGATCAGGCTGTAGGGCTGTGGTCAGACTTGAATAATGCTGACTGATTTTATAGAAGCTCGAAAGAGAATGCTGAACCAGATACCATAACGTCAGTGTTTCCAGTTGCACGCGTGATAACGAGTTCAGCATATCGAGACCTATATGTGTGTCTTCTTATTCTTTCAGTTGTAAAGTTAGATCAATCTATTATTCATCTAACAATGGCGCTTGAATATTGGCACCCACCTTGATAGGTAACTCACTTTCCAGCACATAAGCATAGCTCAGTTGGTCAAAAGTTTTAAAGACCATCAGATTGCCAATGCGCTCACCTGGAAGCTGTACGCGCTCTTTGGTTTTCGGATCAGTCACCACTTCACCTTTCTGGTTTACGCTGAAGACATGACCAGTCTGAACCCCATGTGCCGTACCACGGTCAATCGTCACGACACTATGACGCGCAGCGGTACCAATTGAACCCAGTACACGCACAATCTGACCGCCAGCTACAGTATTCTCTGCATTCACTGGATAGAACAGGGTAGGCAACATCGGATCGTATTCTGGCAGGACACGGTCACCACGACGCACTTCGGCATTGTAGCTGTCGGTTAATTCCAGCGTGGTGACATCACCTTCGCCACGTACTGCGATTCCGGAAGCAACCTGTTGCAACTCTAGAGCAGCCGTGTATTTCTTGCCATTGGCATCGGTAAAGACATAAGGGTCTGCTTCACGATATACCGCATAACGCTGGCCAACCACCAGACCATTCCCGCGTGCATAGACCTTCTGGCCTTTACCTGCCAATACGCGCTGGTCTGCAGTGCCGAGAATGTAAGGCGTACCCTGAACTGAATCTGCTGCCACAATGGTATAGCGTTCCAGCCATTGCTGGATATGCGCCAGTGGAATCACTGGAATTGTGTTATTTAAAGATTCAACACGAACCTGTGGCTGTAGCGAAGTACTGCCGATATAACGACTGATAATGCCTTCACAGCCATCACCTTCATCTTTACCGATAATTGGACGGCCTTGATAGTCACACATCAACAGGCGGTCACCCGGGAAAATCCAATGTGGATTTTTCACGTGCTTGTTACTGGCCCAGATTTCTGGCCAACGCACCGGATTTTTTAAGAAACGTTTTGAAATATCCCACAATGTATCGCCTTTTTTGACCACGTAGACATTGGGCGCACTGGCTTTTAAAGCAGGTGGATTGACGTTACGGGCAGGAGCTGCCTCGGCTGAATACATTGTCCCCATACTCACTCCGACACAAACTGCCAGTGCGAGCATTTGATTTTTTAACCCCAAGGCACTAAAAAATGGCATGCCCTTCAAAACCTTTTTCATTATCATAATTCCTAAAATTATGTGCGTAGTTGCGTTATAATAACGATCTTACACACATTTTTTTGATGAAGCATTCCCTTCATTTGGTTTTTTGATCAATGGCATAATTGAGGACGCAGTATGGCCTTATTACCTATTTTAAGTTTCCCGGATCCCCGTCTTCGTACCATTGCACAACCAGTCGAAGAAGTTACTGATGAAATTCGTCAGCTCGCTGCAGATATGTTTGAAACCATGTATGAAGCGCCAGGCATCGGACTCGCCGCGACCCAAGTTGATCGTCATATTCAGCTGATTGTGATGGACCTGTCTGAAAACAAAGATCAACCCATGGTGTTCATTAACCCCAAAATCACACCATTGACTGAAGAAACACAGCCTTATGAAGAGGGCTGTCTATCAGTTCCTCAAATATACGATAAAGTTGAGCGTCCGTCACGCGTAAAAATCGAGGCAATTGGTCTGGATGGTCAACCCTTTGAACAAGAGGCTGATGGACTTCTCGCTGTGTGCATCCAACATGAAATGGATCACTTAAATGGTAAACTTTTTGTGGATTATCTGTCGCCATTGAAACGTCAGCGTGCCCGTGAAAAAGTAGAAAAACTGGTTCGCCAGCGCAATAAAGAAAAAGTTGCAGTTAAACGCTAGGACTCTTTTCCCAAGCAATTTTTATGCTTCAACAAGCCCAATTTCGATTGGGCTTTGTTATACTTAGCCCAGACAAATTCAAGGGTTTGCCTATGGTCCTGCGGGGAGGTCTGCTACTTTCCTTTGTGGCGGTATTTCTACAGATTGCTGTGTTCTTACAGCCTTTGCTGCCGAAGCAATATCAGGTTGCTCCGGTCTGTGAAACCATCACGCGCGCCCTTTTAGTTTCCTCTCATGTTCATTCTGAACATTCTGCCCATCATCACCTTGATCAGCATCCTATTTCCTCAGACTCCATGGCGCATGAACACGATGCCAGTCATCAGTGTCAGTACTGTACTGTCTATGGCAACCTGGTTTTGCCGCCTAAGCTTGAAGTGAAAGAAGTCCTGGATCGAATTCAGGTCAGACTCTTGGCTTTTGAACAAGCCTTTAAGCATGTCTGGTTTATCCTTCAGCGACTCTTTTTAATCCCGCAGGGACGGGCACCGCCACTGTTTGCATAAATCCACGTTGTTTTGCCTGGGTCTTGAATGACTCGGATTGTGTTTAATTTATGTATTCAGTGAGATTGAAAATGGCTCAGTCTAAATTCTTGTTACAGCCCCTTGCGGCTGCGATTTGTGTTGCCTGTTATTCATCAGTGGTTATGGCCAATGAAAGCATGCCTGTACAAACCATGGCGCCGATTGTGGTGACTTCAACTGCCGGTAATGATGCCAATGGTCTGATTGTTCGTGCTGATCCCAAACAGCCGATTCAGCCAGTGCCAGCAACCGATGGCGCAGATTATCTGCAAAGTATTGTGGGTTTTAGTTCAGTCAATAGTGGCGCAGGAACCAATGGGGATGTCACTTTCCGCGGTATGTTCGGTTCACGAATTAAAATTTTAACGGATGGCACGGAAAACCTGGGGGCCTGTCCAAGCCGGATGGATTCGCCCACCTCCTATATTTCCCCGGAAAGCTATGACCAGATTTCGGTCATTAAAGGTCCGCAGACGGTGCAATATGCCAATACCGGTTCAGCCGCAACCGTCATTTTTGAGCGTTCACCTGAACAGTTTGATGCAGACAATCACTATCGCGGTCAGGCCAGTGTCCTGCTGGGCTCCTTCGGACGTCTTGACCATAATGTTGAAGTTGCAGCAGGTGATGCACAGAAATATATTCGCCTGAATACCAGCCGCTCTGTTTCAGACAGTTATAAAGATGGTAATGGCACGACTGTTCCTTCCGATTGGGAGCGCTGGAATGCCGACATTGCATTAGGCTGGACACCGGATAGCGATACCTGGGTAGAGTTGACCGGGGGCAAGGCGGATGGTGAAGCTGTGTATGCCGGCCGTGCAATGGATGGCTCCAAGTTTGCCCGTGAAAGTCTGGGTTTGCGTGTTGAAAAGAGAAATGTCAGCGATGTGATCAAGAAAATTGAAGCACAGGTAAACTACAATTTTAATGACCATGTCATGGATAACTATAGTCTGCGCGAGTTCAAGCCTGGCGGTATGATGAGTATGCCTATGGCCACCAATGTAGCGCGTAAGACATTGAATGCGCGTATGGCCGTGACCAGTGAATGGGATAAATTACAGCTGATTACAGGTATCGACAGCCAGAATAATCAGCATAGCAAACGTAACGGAAATCTGATGACAGCGTATCAGAATAAGCCACGTATTAAAGATATGGAGTTCCAGTCGATCGGTGGTTTCGGTGAGCTCAGTTATGAGGTCAGTGATAATCATAAGTTGGTGAGTGGCCTGCGTCTGGATCAGGTCAAAGTAGAAGCAGTGGAGTCAAACCAGGAGCGTAAAAAAACTTTACCAAGCGCTTTTTTGCGTTTTGAGAATCAGCATCCAGACCATGATGATGGCAAGACTTATATGGGTATTGGCTATGTCGAACGTATGCCGGATTACTGGGAGCTGTTCAGTCCAAAATCAGGCAATGGTCATCCAAATACCTTTAAGAACATTGATACTGAAAAAACTTTACAGCTGGATATTGGCTACCAGCATGAACATGGTAATTTCAGTTCATGGGCATCGGCATATGCAGGTGTGATCAATGATTACATCCTCACGACTTACTTGCCAACAGGTAATATGGGAATGTTAGAAGCACATAGCCGAAATGTAGATGCAACAGTGGCAGGTGCAGAAGTCGGAATCGGATATCAGTTTACTGATGCGATTCAGGCTGATCTGAGTGCGATGTATGCTTGGGGTAAAAATACCAGTGACAATACGCCGTTGCCACAGATTTCACCTTTGGAAGCTCGGGTAAATTTACGTTATATCCAGGATAACTATACTTTGGGTGCCTACTGGCGCCTGGTCGATGGTCAGAACCGAATTAGTGAGCGTGAAGGCAATATTGTCGGCTATGATCTTAAGCAAAGTGCTGGTTTTGGTACTCTCTCTTTAAATGGTACATATCATGTAAATGACAACATGGATCTTTCTGTGGGTGTCGATAACGTACTGGACCGTACCTATGCCGAGCATTTGAACAAGATGGGCAGTTCCGGTTTTGGATTTGCTGCCAATGAGCAATTTAATAATATCGGACGGAATTACTGGGCAAGAATCAGTATGAAATTCTAATTTGAACTGAAAACAAACAAAAAGCAGGAGTTTTTTCCTGCTTTTTGTTTATGGTAGTAATTTAAATTCATGTTTATCAGTAAGTTAATATTGTTTTGTTTTGCATTAAATAATAACTCAAACTTTTATTAAAATAATTTTTATAAATAAAACAGTAACTTATGAATTTTATGGATTATAAAATAAACATGCGTTTGTAAAGTTTAAAAAATGGGGTTGCAAGCCCCCTGAAATACTGTAGAATGCACATCCATCGGCGGTGATGAAGATTAAAACTTCTGATAAAACAGTAACTTAGCATGAAATGGTTAAGTTGGGTTTTAGAAAGAAAGTTTAAAAATAATTTTCATTACTGGTTGACTTTCTAGAGATAGAGAGTAATATAGCCGACCTAGCTTGCTACTGACGAAGTAGCAAGAAGATCATTAAGAGATTATGAAGAACAACTTGTGTGGATTTTTACTGGTTGATTGATCGAAATTATTTTCATTGATTGATTGGTTTAAATTACTCGAAGTTTATTTGAGCGAAATTTAAGTCAGAAAATTGATGAGCCAAGTTTAAGAGTTTTACTTATAAAACTCGAAATGATTTTAACTGAAGAGTTTGATCATGGCTCAGATTGAACGCTGGCGGCAGGCTTAACACATGCAAGTCGAGCGGGGATAGGGTGCTTGCACCTGATTCCTAGCGGCGGACGGGTGAGTAATGCTTAGGAATCTGCCTATTAGTGGGGGACAACGTTCCGAAAGGGACGCTAATACCGCATACGTCCTACGGGAGAAAGCAGGGGATCTTCGGACCTTGCGCTAATAGATGAGCCTAAGTCGGATTAGCTAGTTGGTGGGGTAAAGGCCTACCAAGGCGACGATCTGTAGCGGGTCTGAGAGGATGATCCGCCACACTGGGACTGAGACACGGCCCAGACTCCTACGGGAGGCAGCAGTGGGGAATATTGGACAATGGGGGGAACCCTGATCCAGCCATGCCGCGTGTGTGAAGAAGGCCTTTTGGTTGTAAAGCACTTTAAGCGAGGAGGAGGCTTACCTGGTTAATACCCGGGATAAGTGGACGTTACTCGCAGAATAAGCACCGGCTAACTCTGTGCCAGCAGCCGCGGTAATACAGAGGGTGCAAGCGTTAATCGGATTTACTGGGCGTAAAGCGCGCGTAGGTGGCTAATTAAG